>JAOZVK010000271.1 GCA_029938185.1 Bacteroidales bacterium
TACTAATAAAAATGATTTAATAGTTTAATTATCAAATAGTTTTAAGTTCGTAAATTAGAATTAAATAAACTTTTATTTAATAATAGTCATTTCATTAAGTAAATATCCAGCACCTGCAAATTTATCAATTATAAAAAGTGCATAACGAATATCTATTGAAATATTTCGGCATCTTTCAGGGTCAAACATAATATCACTCATTGTACCTTCCCAACATCTGTCGAAATTGACACCAATTAAATGACCATCGCCATTAATAACCGGACTTCCTGAATTGCCGCCAGTTGTATGATTTGATGCTGTAAAACAAACATGTATTTGTCCGTTTTCGGCATACTGCCCATAATCTTTTTTTATAAATAATTCTTTTAGTTTTTTTGGAACTTTATAATCATAAATATTTGGATTATCTTTTTCCATAATTCCCTCCAATGTAGTGTAATGTAAATATTTTACTCCATCTTTAGGCTTATAATCATCTACTTGCCCATATGCTACTCTTAGAGTAGAATTTGCATCAGGATAAAAAACTTTATCTTTAAGCATCAATCTTTGTCCTTTTACATATGTTCTGTTCAATTTTTCTACTTTTTGATGCAACTCTCTTGATTTTGGGTTAATTTCTTTATAATAAATATCCAAAGCATCTCCATAAAAAATATAGGCAGGGTCTTTTTTTATTTTTTTAATATGCGATAGTTTAAATTTATCTAAAAATGTATATACCTTTTTTTCATTAGCAATGAATGATTTTTTGTACAAATATTTTGTGTATTTATCAAAATCACCCTTAAATTTTTTCTCAACAAGATTAAATAATGCAGGATGAAACTTTTTATCGACATTATCATAATACATTTTTAGGGCTTGTTTAAATATTTTCATATCAGTAGATTTGTTATAATCTTTGTAAAATCCTTTTACACTTCTTCTAACACTTTCAACAGTTTTCTTTATTTTTTTCTCATCTGATTTTTCGTATAATCTTGTTAGTTTAACAAATATTGACGATAATCTTACAATTTCCATTGTATACAAAGTTTCATAAAAATAGGCATTGGCTAATGCATATGGTGTAAGTTTATCGTATATTGATTTGTATTTTGGTAATAAAGCTCCATATGTATTTTTTCTGTTTTGATTACTATTAGCCCATTTAGTAAATTTTTTTTCAAAATTTTTCTTTTTTTGAATTGCATTTAGTCTTTCTAAACCTTTATTTTCGCCAATCCATTTTTTCCAATAATTACTAACTCTTGCATATTTTGCAGCATATTTTATTCTCACAGCAGGGTCATTATTCATATCATTACTCATAACATCAATTTTCATTTGTCGGATTTTTATTTGATGAGGATTTTCATCTTTCGAAATCATTTTAATGGCATATGAGGTTAAATATTCCTGAGTTCTTCCTGGGTAGCCAAAAACCAAAGTAAAATCACCTTTTTTGACTCCTTTAATTGATATTGGAAAATGTTTTTTTGGTTTATATGGTATATTATCAGGAGAATAGTTTGCTGGTTCATTATTTTTATCAGCATAAATTCTAAACATAGAAAAATCGCCAGTATGTCGTGGCCACATCCAATTGTCAGTATCGCCACCAAATTTTCCAATTGACGAAGGTGGAGCACCCACTAATCTAACATCTCTATATACTTTTGAAACAAAAAGATAATATTCATTACCATAAAAGAAAGGTTTAACTTTTGCTACAAATTTTCCATTTTTTGAAGCTTCTGCTTTAATTTTAATAATTTCTGCTGCAATTATCATCTGACGTTCAGCTTCGTCCATATTATCATTAACATTTGCAAGTACTTTTTTTGTAACATCTTCCATATATTCAAGAAAAGTAACAGTTAGTCCAGGGTTTGGAAGTTCTTCTTTGTTCGACATTGCCCAAAAACCATTCGTAAGATAGTCATTTTTCAATGAGCTATGTGCTTGAATTCTGCTGAAACCACAATGATGATTTGTGATAATCAGTCCTTTGTCAGATATTAACTCTGCTGTACAACCTCCGCCAAATATCATTACAGCATCTTTCATACTTGCATTGTTTACACTGTAGATATCTTCGGCATTTAGCTTGAATCCTTTTTTCTTCATATCCTCAATATTGTATTTTTTAAGAAGAATAGGTATCCACATTCCCTCATCAGCTTTTACAAACTGACTTATGAATAATATAATTATAATAGTGATTATTTTGTATTTGGTCATAATTTTAATATTTTAATGTAAGTAGTCTTACAAAAGTTTTTTCAATATTTACTTCACTCAACTAATTGTATAACTGCGGTTTGCAAAAAACATATAAGCAACATTAAAATAGATCGAAGACCTATTAGTTATACTAAAATTAGGTTAAGAATTTTACTTTTATTAAATTTTTATATGTTATTATTCAATATTTTTTATCATTAAATAATTGAACCATTGAATCATTGAACCATTGAATAATTGAACCATTGAACCATTGAACCATTGAATAATTGAACCATTGAATCATTGAACCATTGTATCATTGAACCATTGAATAATTGAATCTTTTAAAGTATATCAAACTGTTTTATTGTTTTAGTAATAATTTCAACAGATTCGTTTATTTGCTCTTCAGTGATAACCAATGGAGGAGCAAATCTAATAATATGTTCGTGAGTTGGTTTTGCCAACAAACCATTATCTCTCATAGCCATACAAACATCCCATGCAGTTTTTCCACCTTTAGGTTTTATTACTATGGCGTTTAATAAACCTTTACCTCTTACTGTTTCAATCATTTCAGAATCAATTTTACTTAGTCTGTCTCTAAAAATGATACCAAGTTTTTCTGCATTTTCTGCTAATTTTTCATCTTTTACAACATCAAGAGCTGCAATTGCAACTTTACATGCCAATGGATTGCCACCAAATGTCGAACCATGTTCTCCAGGTTTTATAGTAAGCATAATATGATCGTCAGCTAAAACAGCCGAAACAGGTAAAACTCCACCCGAAAGTGCTTTTCCTAAAATTAATATATCAGGACGAACATTTTCGTGGTCAACTGCAAGCAATTTGCCTGTTCTTGCAATACCTGTTTGAACTTCATCAGCAATAAATAGTACATTATTTGCTTTACAAAGTTCGTATGCTTTTTTAAGATAGCCATCTTCGGGAACATAAACACCAGCTTCGCCTTGAATTGGTTCAACTAAAAATCCAGCTACATTTGGGTCTTTTAATTCCTTTTCTAAAGCTTCAATATCATTATAAGGAACAGAAACAAATCCAGGTGTATATGGACCATAATCATTGTATGCATCAGGGTCTGACGACATTGATATAATTGTTATTGTTCTTCCATGAAAATTATTTTCACACACAATAATTTTAGCCGAATTTTTTGGTATTCCCTTTTTTTTGTATCCCCATTTTCTACAAAGTTTTATTGCTGTTTCGTCAGCTTCTGCACCCGTATTCATAGGTAAAACTTTATCGTAGCCAAAGTATTTTGCAATATATTCCTCATACTCTCCTAATACATTATTGTAAAATGCTCTTGATGTTAAAGTTAATTTTTTAGCCTGCTCAAACATTGCATTTATTATTTTGGGATGACAATGACCTTGATTAACTGCTGAATAGGCTGATAAAAAATCAAAATATTTTTTTCCTTCTACATCCCATACATATACTCCCTCGCCTTTTTCTAAAACAACTGGTAGTGGGTGGTAGTTATGTGCACCATACAAATCTTCTTTTTCTATATAATCTTGAGTATTCATAAAATAAAATATAAAATTAATATTGTTTGTAAACATTTATTATCAATACAAAAGTAGTTTATATGTTTGAAATAATTAAATACAATTTCAAAAATATCAAAATTAAGAGGTCTCTATCTATTTAATATTGCTTTATGATAATATATATTCAGTTGAATTTCAACAAATAAGCTTGTTGTAAAAAAACTATAAAATTATTATGTTGTGATACTTTGCTTTTTTAGCATAATTTTTTAAATATCTGATACATAGGCACAAACTAATTCGTAATTCATAATTCGTAATTCGTAATTCCAAATTGCCATTTACTTTGTTATGTTAATTAATATCTAAAATATTACAAAATTTGTATAATTATTGATATACCTAAAATTGATAATTTTCTTACTATATTTGTTTTTCAAAAACTTATAGTCTATATAAATATAAATTTTATAATTACAATATGAATAACTTATTTACTTTAGGCAAAAAAATAACTTTAAGCGTTGTTATTTTGTTATCTTCCGTTGTTTTTTCTTATTCTCAGATTATTTTTGAACAATCTACATGGTCAGAAATAGTAAAAAAAGCCAAAAATGAAAATAAATTAATTTTTATTGAAGTTTTTGATTTTAGTCTTGCTTGCCGGTGGATGAGCCTGAACGTGTATTTAGATAAAAAAGTTGGTGATTTTTTTAATCAGAATTTCATTTGCATGAAATTAGATATTGAAGAGAAAAAAAATATATTAGGAAAACTTAATATAAAAGAAACTCCAACATTTATTTTCTATGACCCAATAAATGAAAGTGCCTATTATGGAGGTGGTACAAAAACTTCAGAACAGCTTTTAAATATCTCAAAAAAAGCAATAAATTTATTAAAAATAGATGTTGTTGCTAAAAAAATGATAGCACACAAAAATTCTGGAAAAATAGCTAATTTTAAAATCCCCAACAATGACGGGCGATATACTTTGGGTGTTAAAGGACAACGTTTAATGTATGGTTACCCCTACCCTAACTCAACATCACATTTTGTAATAAAAACTGATGATAAATATGCGAGTAATTCTCCTCGTTTTCAAATTGGTTCAAGTTTATCTTATTTTGAATTTCGTAAACGAAATTTTTTAACAAAGATTTTTAGTATTTTTAAAAAGAAAAAAAAGAAAAAATTTAGTATAAGATCATATAAAGATGTTAAATATCTTACCGATACATTACATGTTGGTTTTGACAAAGCAAATGCGCTAAATACCAAAATAAAATATAGATTTAATGGTCTTGAAATTACACAAACACTTAAACCTTTGAACAAGGAATTGAAACCACCAAAAAAAGGGGAACAAATTAGGTATTATAAAATTGAATATGAGATTATTAATAAAAGTAATGTGAAAATAGAAACGGGCTTTTTGGCATTGTTTGACACAATGATTGACGACAACGATGCTGCAAAAATGGATGTTTTTTATAATGCAGATGTAAAAAAAACATTTTCAAAATTTAGAAAAAGAGGAGTTCAAAAAAAATATACAAAAAGAAAAATGCCTGCACGCATACTTGTTTATCGTGACAATAAAAAACTTACAAAAGCCCTTACTGGAGATTTCCATTTACCAACCAAGCCAGATGAATTGCATATTGGTTCGTGGCCAATTTATTATTCTGTTCTATGGAAAATCAAGAAAAAAGGAATTAATAAGAAGTATTGGGATAGTGCAATTTTAATGAAATGGTACGAAAAAATATTAAACCCTAATGAAAAACTAAATTATTCGATAAATTATGGAATTTTTAATAAAGGTTCTTTAGAGTTAATTCCAGCTGGTACAAAACTAACAGGACTAACAAAAAAAGGAGTACCGATAAGTTTTGAAAAAGCTAAATTTACAATATCACCTGATACAATATATGAAGGAGATACAGCAAAAATAACTTGGAATACAAAGAATCCACTTAAAGCAAAAATATATATTTCGGCAACAAATAGTAAAAAACTAAAAAATAAAGGTGAAATACTTGTTACTCCAAAAAGGTCAATATTATACACCATGCAAATGCTTGAAAATTCAAAACAAATTGCTTTTTTAAAAGCCAAATTAGTAGTTTTGAAACGCCCATTTACCAAATCAACTGTGGAATATGAAAAATTAGATGGGAGATTTTCTATTGGAGTAGATAATCAACCAATTATGTATGGACATCCATTTCCATATTCAACTTCCTTTTTTTGTGCAGAGATTAACAATAAAATGGTTTCAAATTCTGATTTTGTATCTAATGCTATTTATTTGTCAGCAAATAAAGAAATAGATAAAGTAATAAAAAATGGATACGAATTAGTATATTTTTATGATAGTGTTAAAATAATTCAAAGACTTTTTCCTGTTAATAGTAGATTTAGAAGAACAGATATAAGCAAAGCAAAGTATTTCAAAATAGAATATGTAGTATATAATAATTCAAAAAAAACAAAAAATATTAAATTTAATTTCTTGCTTGATACTGAATTAAATAAAAAAGCTGGTTCAACTGTTTATATAAATAAAAAAGAAATAAACAGCAATACAATTATTAATAAAAATAATCTACCAAAGAAAATAATAGTTAAAAACAAATATGCCAAAAAAAGTGCTTATATTTCATTAAGCAATAATGGTATAAAGCCTGAGAAAATATGGATAGGTCAATGGCAACAAATAAAACAAATAAATAATATTAAAGACTTTGATAAAGAAGATATTAAATTTGAAGACGAAGCTTTTTTATTTGATTGGAAAAAAGAAAAAATATCAACAAATGATAGTCTTAAATATGGTTTTTATATTGGTGCATCTAAAGTACCAAATATGAACTTTGTGAAGTTTAATGTTGAACAAACCACTCAACTTACCATACATTATGAACCTGCTGATAGTTTATTTTCAAATTCAATAAAAAACAAAATAAAAGCATTTGTAAAAGGTAACGATTATGATTATATTTTAATTGAAGGCTTTACTGATAACAAAGGAGATATGCAATATAATTTTGATTTAGCTAAAAGGAGAATTAATAATGTTGAAAAATTACTGATAGATAAATTTAATATCCCAGACAAAATAATAATTAATAAAGTACATGGTGAAGTGTATGCAAATATGGAATCGAAGATTGATAAAGAAGATGAAAATCAACGTAAAGTAATTATTAACTTACTCAAAAAACCTGATTATGTTAATTTTAAATAATCACAAAGTGCTATTTAATGCTACCACTGAAACAAGTCATAAGTTTCATTAGTATTATTTAGACAAGATTTACATATTTATAATATCCTGTTAATCATGTAAATCCTGTCAAATTTATATCTTAATACACTAATTAAAAGTAATATCATATTCGTTTATAACAAAATTTTTAATATCGTTAATAAACTCATCAAATTCTGTTCTATAAATTTCGTAATTATTTTTTAAATGCTTTATAGCTTCAGGAGTTACATTTGGCAAAGACCTGTATTTTACCATTTTATTTAGAGTTTTCTCTATTCCGTTGAGTTTACTATAACTAATCAAACGGTTTCCTGAAATCAAAAAAGGTAAAAACTTTTGTAGAGCTGATGGTAAAAGCATGTAATTTGATATTAAAAGTTTGTGAGTGTGTTTTACAAAATCTTTTAATCTGACATTTGAATATTTATCCCAATTGCTTGCTAAAAAATGGTCGTAAAAAATATCAATAACAACACCCGAATATTTATTATATATTGGTCGAATACGCTTTACTCCCTCTTTTACAATATAATGATTATCGGTATATGTGTCTATTTGTCTGTGCAATAATATTCCATTTTTAATTAGTTCGGGATAGTTTTCATAATTTTTACCTTTAACAAAATCACCAATAAAATTGCCAATTTTTATATTATCCGAATCTCCTGATAAATATAAGTGTGCTAAATAATTCATAAGTAATGAACAATGGATAATTAACAATTTTGCTTACGCTTGATAAACAGCATA
>JAOZVK010000020.1 GCA_029938185.1 Bacteroidales bacterium
ATTTTTTTTGGAATAGTAAGTTTAGTATTTGGTTCAGTTTTTATGTCGATACCTGCAAAAGCTGAGAAGCAAGAAGAAATGTGTTGTTATTGTGGTTTTGCTGAAGATGTGGTTTGTTGCGAAGTGGGAGCTAGTTGTTTTTGTTTGTACGGATAAGAATAAAATGTACTGGTCTGTCGGTGTGGGTTTGAAGCCACACCGACAGTAAATATTTATATTATTGATTTTCAGTTGTAATTAAAATACAACAACAAACTATACAAATAAACAAGGATATAAGACATGTTTCAAGCCACAACTCGAATACTAATAAAAGGGCTACCAGTTTTAAGTTAGACGCTTTTTAACCGCAAAGTTACACAAAGTTTGACGCAAAGTTTCACAAAGTTTTGCTAATCTTTTCTTTAATTTTATGATTAAAATTACTTGAAAAATAAGACAGTCCAACTTCTGACGGGTAGCCAATAAAAGCAAAATACAATTTAAGTACAATTTATGCACTATTAACTTAAAAAAACATACTTTAAACTAGAAACTTATGAACAAACAAACTATTTTCTTAATTGTTTTAATTACGATTATAACTTCTTGTACCAACCAAACTAATAATAATTCAGATAAAAAAGAAACATCAAAACACAATCTTTTTCTAAAAGAAACCCAAGATTCTATATCATTCAAGTTAGACAAAAGAACAACTAATTATAGTGCTTGTATGTATTTTTTTAAAGATTCCGATAATACTAACTATTTGGCATATTTGAATGAACCAAGCAGAGAAATCCTTTTTTTTAATATTGATTCTTTAAAACTTTCGCACAGAGTGCCTCTTGACAAAGAAGGTACTAATGCTACTGGTTGGGTGCGTGGGTTTCATATAATCAGCAAAGACTCTATAATTGTAACTGTGGTTAGGAATCCTGTATTTTTCCTAATAAATTCTAAAGGTAATGTAATAAACAAATATGGCTACAATAAAACCGCAGATGGGAAAAATGTATTTGCTTTTACAGCTCGCTCATTTTTAAATTCACCACTTGTAATTTTATCCGGTAAACTATATGGAAAACAAAATATTTTTGATGCATTTAATCCCGATTTCGATAAGGTTCCACAAAGTTCAATAGCTTTTGAATTTGATATAAAAAATAATTCGGTAAAACTACTACCAATTTATTTTCCAACAAACTACTGGGACGAAGGCAAAAAACCAATGTTTTTTAGTAGAACATTTGGTGGTGGCTCATTTGTTTGGTCATTTAATTATGACCATAATTTATATAAATATTCTCCAAGTGGAAAGTTGCTTAAAGTTAGTAATGCCAAAAGTAAATATATTGAAGAGTTTGTAGCTTTATCTAAAAATTTGAAAGGACTTCGTTATTTTGTTACTACTCCTCGCTACAGAGAAATTATTTATGATAAATACAGAAAAGTATATTATAGGTTTGCTTATGCAGGTATAGAACTAAAAAAAGATGATAAAGTGGAATCCTTATTTAAGTATCCGAAGCAATTTTCTATAATTACTTTAGATTCCGATTTAAATATAATTGATGAAATATTGTTGGCTCCAAATACATATAATATAAACGGTTGGTTTGTGTCGCCCAAAGGTTTATATATTTCAACAGATCATATTAATAATCCCAGTCTGAATGAAGATAAATTGACTTTTAGATTATTTAAACTTTCAAAATGAAAACAGTCATTATAATATTATTGATATTTCTTACAGTTTCATGTTCGCCCGACTTGTCATCTGATGAGCTAATAATAAATAAGCTTATAAGTGATATTGATAGGGAAAAAAACATGGTTGATAATGGTGTTATATTAGTATTACCATCTCATGGTTGTCAATCATGTTTAGATGAAACAATAAAATTTATTAAAAATAATTATAAAAATAAGTCATTATTATGTGTAGTTAGTGGTATTAGTATGAAAGAACTTCGTATTAAATTTTCGGATAGTATTATAGATAATTACAATGTGCTCGCCGATATTGAAGGGATTGTTTATAATAATAAGATAGAAAAACCAACAGCTTTTTATTTTGTAAATGGAAAACTGAACTCAAAAATTGAACTACATTCAAATGAAATTGATGTTTTTTTTGATAGATTACTTGAGTTTATAGAAAGCAAATAATCAGCTTTCAATATCCCGATAGGGATTTGGAAACGTGTAATTTAACAAAGTATCTAACTTTATGTAAGTAGCCATCCATGTAAATATTTAGACTAAGATATAAAATATTTCCAAATATATTATTATATTGTAAAACTTTATTTTTCAAAACAATTTTAAATAAACATCGTATAACCTACATGTTACAAAAATTAGTAATCATCATTTATGGAGTTATGCAATATATCCCCATCATTCTATTACTTTTATTTGCATCATGCAATGCAAATACCAAAAAAACAGAAGACGAAATAGTTAAAACACGAATTACCAAAAATTAACTAAATAACAACTATTTGTAAGAACGCATAAGCCACATTAAATAGATATAAGACCTTGATTTTAATTTTATTAAATCGTTATATGTTATTATTCAATATTTTGTATAATTGTACCTTTTAAAGTATAAATAACTATATACTGAATTTTATAAATTATTACTTTAATCTACAAAAACAGTCATTTCATCAAACAAAACAAGCTATTCGTCATCTTTTTTTGGATGGGGGGGGGGGAATGTTATACTTTCACACTATTAATTTTTATAATATTTAAAAACATTAAAAATAATAGTAATGAAAAAGAAAGCCATAATTTTTTTTGGAATAGTAAGTTTAGTATTTGGTTCAGTTTTTATGTCGATACCTGAAAGTGCTAAAGCTGAAAAGCAAGGTTTTGATAGGAAGGCGACATTAGATTGGAGTCCAGATGATTGTGCATATAGAGGTCGTGATTGTGATTGGCCTAGCGGACCTCCTATTAAATAAATATAAACTACGGGACACTTAACATGTCATATGTTAGGTGTATTTTTTTGTAATACTAAAGCTATATAAAATGCATATTAAAATGAAAATATTCTCATTATTTTTAATTATTGTTTTGCTGTCATGTCAATCATCTGAGAATGAAAAAGACAATAGTAAAACAATTAATACAGATTCTGATAAAAACAAAACTTATAAACTAATAGCGAAAGATACATTTAATTTGCAAATTGATAACAAAACTTCCTATAAAAATATAGTTAGTGTAATAAAAATAGGGAGAAAAAGATTTTTTTTTAGTAAAATTCATAGACAAAATAGGTGTATTCTTTGGGATTTTAAAACATTAAAAAAAGTAAAAGAAATCACTTTTGAAAAAGAAGGTCCAAATGGAGTTGGAAACATACAAGATATAGTATTTTATAAATGGGATTCTATATTTATTTTAAAATCATACTCGAAAAATATTTTTTTAGTAGACAGTTCTGGTAAAGTAAAAAACAAATGGAATATGCACAAAAAAACTAAGTATATATTCGAATCAACTGCATCTAGTATAAGCTATCCACTAGAATTATTTAACAGCAAGCTCTATTTTGGTAAAATACCGCCTTATAACCCTGAGTCCTATTTGTTTTTTAAAGATACGATGCAAATAATATATGATATAAGAACCAGCAATGTGATTAATAAAACAGTAATGTACCCTAATATATATCAACAAGGTACCTATTATGGAATATATAATTTCACTTATGAACGGATAATAAATAAACATGGACAAACTGTCGCAAGTTTTTCACTAGATGATAATTTGTATTTATATAATGATACATTATTATTAAATAAATATAGTTTTAAGAGCAAACATGTTTTGTCAAAACCTCCAACTCCAAAAAGTGATCTAAGTAGCGTTGATGATTGTAGCAGGTATGAATTACAGAAAGGCTCATACAGATATTTAAGATATGACAAATATAATGATATTATATACAGAGTTGTTTTACATAAATCGGAGATTTATGATATTAATGGAAACTTGGTAGAAGTATTTAGCAAACCTTTTTCTATACAAGTAATTAATAAAGATTTTGAATTAATTCTTGAACAAGAATTTCCAGGTAATACATATTTGTTAAGAAATATTATTGCTGTAAAAGAGGGGTTGTTGATATCTACTTCAAATGATAATAATCCCAGCTTAAAAGAAGATAGATCCCAGTTTATACTATTTAGTTTAAACAAAATATAACAGATATTGATCTACACCTTTTTTATTTTATGATTCAAAAATAATTTTATACAAAACTATAAAAAAAATATCCGCACTTTAGTTTGTTTTTTGTGTAATATTAATGTATAACGTTTGATTAGGCAAATCACAAATAATAATTAACCATTTGTACTTGTTATTCTAAGCTTTAACGGCTTCAAAAAACACTCAAATATTCCCGATATTATCGCATTTTTTGAATTGTTAAAGCTTAAAATACCTGCGTGCAAATTGGCTAATTATAAATTGTGAATTGCCTTTTTACTAATGCGTAAGCAACTATAAATAGGTCGAAGACCTTAAAACTTATTTTTATATATGTTAAGATTTTTTAAAATATGTAGTATAGTTATTTTAGTGTTCTTATTTTCTTGTAATCGACCAAATAATGAATATGACCAAAAAATGTTAAATTATCTTTTAAATTTCAATGATTCTAATAAGCTAAAAAATAGTTATAATTTAGTTGTACCTCAAAATTCATGCAATTCGTGTTTAGATTTTATATATTCTGCTTTAACAGAAGTTAATACTAATAATTTTACAATAATCATTGTTAATGCGACAAGTTCAGACCTGTTGAATGTGAAAAATTATTTGAAAGCTTACAATATCAAAACAGATAAAAAGAGAATTTTTTATACAAAGAAAAACAAAATACTTATAACTAACAATCCTATATTTATAAAAATTAAAAATAATAAAATAACAAATAGAATTGAGTTTAAATATAAAATGAAAGAAAAACAAGTTAGTAATATGATTGATATAATTAAAGTGGGTACGTAAATATAAAAAAGTTTTAATCTTATAAAAAAAAGTATAAATTTGAGGAATTATATTAATGTAAAATGATAATACGAACTAATGCAATATATCCCCATCATTCTATTACTTTTATTTGCATCATGCAATGCAAATACCAAAAAAACAGAAGAAGAAATAGTTAAAACACGAATTACCGAAGATGAGATAATAGTTGAAACCATAATAGTAGAAGTACAGAATTTTGACCACCAAATAATAACCACTGGAAAGCTATATGCCATTGAAAAAGCAGATTTGCGTTTTAAAACAAGCGAAACAATAAAACAAATATATTTTAGAAACGGAAACACTGTAGGCAAAGGACAAACAATTGCCATACTCGAAAACTCAATCCAAAAGAATGAATTATTACAGTCCAAAAATTTTCTGGATAAGGCTTTTATTGAGCGAAGAAAACTATTGATAGAAAACGATATAGATAGTCTGAATGCAGATTCGGTAAAAATAAAAAACATAAACATACGAAGTGGATACAATGAGGCTGTAAACCAAGTCGAAAAATATAAAATAGCGTATAGTCAAACAATTCTAAAAGCTCCTTTTGATGGTGTGATTGCTAATCTTGATAAAAAACAGTATAATTATATTTCGACCAGTGAGGTGTTTTGTACACTTATTAATAAATCTGTTTTTGAAGCAGAATTTATGATTTTAGAAAGCGAAATTGCTAATATCAGTCTAAACCAAAGTGTAACAATTATTCCATATGGTATTGATTCTGTTAAACTATCGGGATATTTAACTCAAATAAATCCAATAGTCGATAACAACGGAATGATAAAAATAAAAGCAAAAGTTACTAACACAAAAAATATTCTGATAGAAGGAATGAATATTAAAGTTTTTATTAATAAAACTAAATACAATCAATTGGTTATCCCCAAAAAAGCACTCATAATACGTTCGGGCAAGGAGCTTGTGTTTACTTACGAAAATGGTTTGGCAAAATGGAATTATATAGAAACCCTTGCCGAAAACAGCAATAGCTTTTTGTTGAGAAAGGGTATAAAAATTGGCGATACTCTAATAATAAGTAATAATACTAATCTTGTACACGATTCGTTTGTAAAACTATCCAACAAAAAATAACACTTTGGTAAAATTTCTGATAAATAGACCTATAGCTGTAATAATGACCTATATAGCCATTATTGTACTTGGTTTTGTGTCAATAGCAAAATTGCCGGTATCGCTTATGCCCGATATTGATATTCCCGAAATAAATATACAATTGAGCTATGAAAACAGTTCGGCACGTGAATTGGAAAATTCTATAGTAAAACCATTGCGTACACAATTGCTTCAAGTTTCGCATCTTAAAGATATAAAAAGCGAAACAAGAAATGGACAGGCTGTAATACGGCTTATTTTCGATTTTGGCACAAACATAAATCTCGCTTATATTGAGACTAATGAAAAAATTGATGCAACAATAAATATGTTACCTCGAAATATGGAACGTCCGAAGGTTGTAAAAGCAAACTCAAGTGATATACCTGTATTTCAAATGAATATAAGTTTAAAAGCAGATTCTGCCGATATAAAACAAATGTTAGAATTAAGCGAATTTTGCAGCTCTGTTATACAAAAAAGAATTGAACAATTTCCCGAAGTAGCAATGGTGGATATTACAGGATTACTAAGTCCGCAGGTAAATATTGTTACTGATAGCAAATTATTGAAAAATCTTAATATCAGCAACAAAGATATTGAGTATGCAATTATATCAAATAACTACGAAATTGGAAATTTTCTTATCAATGATGGTCAATATCAATATAATATCAGTTTTTCGAACACACTGAAAGACATTGAAGATATAAAAAAAATTAGAATAAAAGTAAACAATTCAGTTTTTAGACTCGACGAAATTGCAGATATAAGTATACACGCACAGAAACAGTTAGGAATGTTTAGCTCAAATGGAAAACAGGCAATAAACATGCGTATTATAAAACAGTCTAATGCTAAAATAAATGATTTGAAATATGTAATAGATAAGCTTATACACGAATTTTCAAGCTCATACAAAGAACTGGATTTTGAAATTGCAAACGACCAAACCAAATTATTAACATATTCTATAGAAAACCTAAAACAAAGTCTAATGTATGGTGGACTTTTAGCATTCCTGTTAATGTTTTTGTTCCTAAAAAATATTAAATCGCCTTTTTTAATAGGAATATCAATACCTACTTCACTTATTGTTAGTATGTTATTTTTTTTTATATTTAATATTTCCATTAATATTATATCGCTTTCGGGTTTAATACTTGGTGTAGGAATGATGATTGACAACTCTATTATAGTAATTGATAATATAAATCAACATTACCAAAAAAACAATAATATTGCTAATTCATGCATCAACGGAACAAACGAAGTTATTCGTCCCTTGTTAAGCTCAGTATTAACAACAAGTGCAGTTTTTTTACCTTTGATTTTTTTGAGTGGAATTTCAGGAGCATTATTTTACGACCAAGCTGTTGCAATTTCAACAAGTTTGTTTGCATCTTTTGTAATCTCCATAACACTTTTGCCAACAGCATATAATATTTTACATAGGCATATTAAATTTACAAAACTTGATAGTTATATTTCAAAAATTAATATTTTAAAATATGATAATAGTTATCAAAAAGGATTTAATTTGGTATTTAAACATAAGGCTGTTTTTATATCAATAATAATATTGCTAACATTTTCGAGTGTTATTTTGTTTAAATACATACCAAAACAAAAATTACCAACAATTAGTCGAAACGATATTGTTTTGAACATTGATTGGAATGAAAATATTACAATTTTTGAGAATAACAAACGCCTGAATAATTTATTGAATAATCATAAAAAACATATTAATCAATATTATTGTTTAATCGGAAATCAGCAATATTATTTAAATCGAAATATAAATTTAAATCAATCAGAATCAGAAGTATATATAAAATTTTATGATAAATCGAAAATTATATATTTTAAAAAAGAAATACACAAATATCTAAAATTAAAATATCCAGATTCAAAAATTACTTTTAGTAATTCGGAAAATATTTTTGACCAAATATTTAACACAAACGAAACATATCTTGAGCTTAGAGTAAGAAACATGCAAAATGCAATTACTCCAGATTATAAAGATATTAAAGCTCTAATATCAAATATTAACAGTGAAAATGAACTTGTTGGAAATCTACAACTGAACGAATATATTTATATAAATATTGAACATGAAAAACTTCTTATTTATGATGTAGATTATCAAATGTTATATTCAAAGCTTAAATCATTATTTAATCAAAACAAAATAAGCACACTAAAATCATTTCAAAAATATATTCCTATATATATTGGTTTTGATGAATCAAATATTTATAATATACTAAATAACAGTTTAATAAAAAACAAAAAAAATGTATATATTCCACTAAACTCGCTAATATCAACAACAACAAAAAATAGTTACAAAACCATAACTTCAGGAAAAGACGGCGAATATCTACCTTTGGTGGTCAATATCGCCGAAAAAAATATTGAATATTATCAACAATATATAAATAAAAAATTTGAAATGTTCAAAAATTTGAATTACAAACTATCAGGATATTCATTTGATAATAAAAATATTTTTAATGAACTAATATGGGTACTTGTAATATCAATATTACTGCTTTATTTTATTTTGGCTGCTCAATTCGAATCATTAATTCAACCGTTTATAGTACTGCTCGAAATACCTATTGATATTTCTGGAGTTTTTATAATGTTGTTTATATTTGGCTCATCACTAAACCTAATGTCTGGCATTGGCATAGTTGTAATGAGTGGAATTATTATAAACGATTCTATTCTTAAAATAGATACAATAAACAAAATCAGAAATACTAATGTTTCGTTAATTGAAGCTATAAAACAAGCAGGACACAGACGTTTAGAATCAATACTAATGACAAGTATTACAACTATTTTGGCTCTTTTGCCATTTTTATTTCAGTCGGGTATGGGAGTTGAATTACAATTGCCATTAGCATTATCGGTTATTGGAGGAATGTTGATTGGAACAATTGTCAGCTTGTATTTTATACCTTTGGCATATTGGTTTATTTACAGAAAAAGCTCATAAGTAACTAACAATTAACAACTTTGCTTATGTCTGGTATAATAGTATAATATAAATAATAAAAAGAGTCGTTTTTATATATTTACCTGTATAATTTAGACTTATACTGGGCTTATAAAAATACAAGCAAAAATAGCTTATTTCAGTTTTTAATTAGTTCCTAAATTGTTTTTTTTATTTCATTAGTAAGTTTTTTAGCTGAAAAAGGCAAAAGCAATACAATAATTTATGATATAGAAATTACTAACTAAACAAAAGAATAAAAACGATAACTAGAAATATAATAATATGAGCAATGAAAAATTACCTATAGCATTTTCTGCAATGGCAGATATGAATGTAAATAAAGAAGCAATATTTTTTACTTATGAATTAAGTCAATTATTAAGCAATAAAATAAATATTTCAGATTATGGAGAAAAGCTAAAAGAAATCTGCTTGATTTTTATGGCAATGGATCCATCAACTCATTCATTTCGTCCTGATAAAAAATTATGGAGTTGGAAGTATGGTGTTTTTGGTATGTATGTAAATGTTCCTGATTATGACGAATATTGTAAAATTAAAAATAATTTATATGCTAAAAAAATTATAATTAAAATGTATCTTGAAAGCATAAAAAAATATCTATGGAAACGCAAAGATTTTGATGCTCCCAGGTTTTACACTGATGTTGAAAAAATTCTTAAACCTATTTTAAATTCATAGTTTTAACAAATAAATGGCTACTCCACCTAAGGTTACCAGTCTTATTTTTCAAGTGGTTTTAATCATAGAAAAGTGAATATTTGCGAAACTTTGTGTAAGTTTGCGGTTAAGAAGTGTCCAACTTAAAAACTGGTAGCCTTATTTCGCAAATACAAATCAAAAAAATATAGATATTATGGAATACACAACTGAATTTAAAGTGCAAGTAGGCAACGAGCTTGTAGAAATGTATGGAAAAGATAAAATAGAAAGTTTTTTAGAAAAATATTTAAACCTTGCTATAATAAAATTATCGAAACAAGAATTATTAGATGATTTACAATCCATTGATATAAACGACAATAGATGGCAAGCAACACGACAAAAGGCTTGGAATGAATACGGCAGCAAACTATTATTAAAAGTTAGCTCATGAAAACTGACTACATAGCAGATGCAAACGTGCTAATGAGTATTTTGATAAGTGGAAAATCGCAATACATAAATACACTTCAATTTTTCAATTTCTATATACCCGAATTTGCAATTATAGAATTGAATTTGTATAAAAATGTGATTTTAGAAAAAACGAAACTTGATAAAACTCAATTTCGCTATTTTGCATACAAAGTATTTACACTAATACATTTTATACCAGAATTTATTTTACAACAAAACTCAATTCAAAAGGCAAAAGAGTTATGCAAAAATATAGATATAAAAGATACAAATTATGTAGCCCTTGCAATTGATATGAATTTAACATTATTAACAAGAGATATAAAATTACAAAAAGGACTAAAAAAGAAAAAATTTAAAGACATAATGTTATTTAAAGACTTCATTTATAACATTTAATCTAATAATAATTGGTAAGTAAATAATTATTCCAATTATAGAAAAAACAAGCCCTCCTATAGTTCCAATTGCCAATGCAAACCAAAAAACTTCGTTTTGACCATCAATTATAAATGGAATCAGTCCCAATACTGTAGAGATAATTGTCAAAAATATAGGTACAACTTTGTTATTAAAAGCTTTTATATAGATAGTCAGTAAAGTTCGTTTATTGTATTTTTTCTTAAAAATATTAAAATCATTAATAATATATAAAGACGAATTAACAGTGATACCGCTTAATAAAACAAATGAAGCATATCCACCTTGATCGAAATTGAAATCAAATAAATAAAATGTTAAAAAAACTCCAATAAACGATATAGGAATCATAAATACTACTGAAAACGGTTGTGTAAGTGATTCAAGTAAAATTGCTGATATAAAGTATATTATAACAATTATTAATATAATATAAACAAATGGAATTTTAGTATCTTTTGAGGGAATTAGATTACTTATTTCAAGTCTTTTAGCAGTATAGCCCAAAGGAAATATATGTTTTATATTTGTTAATACTTTGTTGATGTGTTTGTTTGCAAATTTTTCAGCTCCAATGTAGTCAAACTCAACTACTCTAACATACTGCTGGTTTTCCTTTATTATTGCTTCGCCCGATTTTTGTTTTTTTATTTGTGAGAGTTTATCAAGCTTTATATAACGCTTATTTATTTTTAGTAAAGAATTTTTTAAAGACCATAAATCAAATAATTCCGCTTGTTTTGAAAGAAAGCTAATTCTCTCATAATTATTATCAATAATTAGTTCAATATCAGGATAATTATTTATCGTATTTTGTTTAATTTTATTTGCTAAATTTAAAAGGGAAATATCCGAATTTGCTAATATTTCTTTATTTATATCAATAAAATATTCGTCATATGTTGAGTATCGTTCAAAAAGAGATAAATTTACTGATGTTTTAATATTTTGAACTCTGGGGTGTATACTGAGCTGTTTTTTTAAATTATCAATTTGTTTTCCAAGTTCGTCATAATTATATCCGTAAACAGCAATTGCAAAAGATGGTATTACGCTAAATTCGCCATTACTAAACATTCGTCCAACTCCTGAAATATTCCATCTTATACCACCCAAATCCATTGATTTATTTACTAATCTGCTTTTTAATAAAAAAGGAAATGAGCTTTTTTCAAATTCTTTTTTAAAATATATTGTTAATGTTCCTCGCCGTCTGCTTTGTATTCTTGTAATATATTTATCTATTTCCTTAAATCGTGATAAATAGCTTTCTATCATCATAAAGCTGTTATTCAATTGTTCTATTGTGCTTCCGGTTGGTGCAGATGCGATTACATAGAGCTTTGTTGCTTCTTTTTTTGAATAATTCGAATTTTCAAAAACATAATAATTAAACAAACGAAGGCTGCCGCCTAAAAATTTATTTACATAAGGTTTTACTTTTTCTACATAAGTTTCGTTACCTAATGTTTTATTATACAAATTACTATACCAGCTTTCATTAACTATTTTATTGGGTAATAAATACACTGGTAAACCAAATGAAAGAATAATTATAATTATAAAAATAATTTTAAATTTTCGTATTATAATAATAGTTTGCAAATAAAAATTTGATAATTTATAAATAATTCGCTTTCGTTTAATTATATTTTTGTTAGTCTTATTTTTAACATTAATATATTGCATAAGAGCAGGAACTAAAAAAAGCGAAACTATAAGCGAAACCATTAGATTTACAATAATTATAATTGCAAAATCTATCAAATTAAGTTTTATATCATCGTCAAGATAAAAAATAATACACAAAGACGCTATACTTGTAAGTGTTGATGCAAATATTGGTAAAAAAACATTTTTATTGTTATAATACTTTAAATGGTCAATCATAACTACCGTATTATCAATAATCAAGCCCATCGAAACAGTTATTCCAGCTAAAGAATATAAATGAATTTCTATTTTAAATATATAATAAAAAATAAAAGCAATGGATAGATTTGCAATAAGACTAAAAAGTATTAACAATAAATATTTATGATTTCTGCTGATAATAAGCACAAATAGAAGCAAAATAGCTACCGTGTAGATTGTTCTCATTATTATTTTCTCAAGCTCACCAATTATATATTCTGTCGAATCGAATGTATTAATCAATTTAAATCCTTTTGGCAATTTATTTGTAATTTTGGATAGTTTGTTTTTTATTCTTTTGGTAATCAATAGGTCATTTGTGTATTTATTGGAATAAACAATAATATTAACAGTATTCATTCCATTTATTCTAAAATAATTAGTGTGGTTTTGTTCCTTGTGTTGAATTTTGCATATATCATTTAAATATATTATTCTGTTGCCAATTTTCTTTATTGGAATACTTCCCCATACTGTTTTATTCGACTTATATCCTTTTATAACAACATTAATTGTTTTCTTTATGCCATCTTCAACATAATAAGTTATACCTATTGATTTTTTAGATAAATAATTCTCAACTGCTTTTTTAATATCTAAAGTGGTTATTTTATATAAATTTAATATACTGTTATCATAAATAATTATATACTCATAGGGAGTAGCACCATTTATTTCAACTTTATATACACCCTCAATAAGAGATAATTCGGATTGAATATTATCCTCAGCATATTTTTTAATAAAATATGAATTATATGATGCATTTAATGTGTAAGCCAAAAGAGGTTTGTCTTCGTAATCACCTGGTTTATCCAAACTTATTGTAGGATACGAAACTTGATTTGGAAATTTTGAATAAACTCTACGAATTATTGAAGCAATTTCGAATCGTACCAAATCTAAATCAACATCTTTATCAAACTCTACACTTATGCTAGCATAAGCTTTTTGTGATACAGAATTAATTTTTTTTATACCACTTATTGTATTTAACGAAGCTTCGAGTTTTGATGTAACTTCTTGTTCTATAATCCTACTTGATGCCGAGAACCACGAATAGTTTATTGTTATTGATGGAAGACTATTACTTGGATTTAAGCTAACTGATATTAATGGTATAAAGTTCAAACCAAGTATTACAGCAACAGTAAACATAATTACTATTGAAAAGTGAGATAAACTATATCTTTTTTCGTCTAACATAAAAAGCTTACTATCAAAGTTTTTTTATCTTACTCCCACATTTAATAATCCCAATAACCCTATAATCCCATAACCCCATAACCCCATAACCCCATAACCCCATAACCCCATAATCCAATAATCCAATAATCCAATAATCCAATAATCCCATAATCAAAGACTCCAATACGTTTTAATAATATAAACAACAGCATGTCCGGTTTTGAATTTATAAGAAAAACGCCAAACATTTTTAGTATTTTCTACTTTATATAATTCCTTTTGCAGATTAGAAATATTTATTTTCAGTAACTGTTTCGACTTCTTTCCAACTGTTTGAATTTCATTTATATTTAATTCATTTGCCCATTTTTCAATAACTTGTAGTTCATTTTTTGCAATATGTTGATAAAAGTATGTTCCTTCTCTAAAATCCATAATTAGAGTGTATAGATTTGATTTTTCATATTCATTTGTCTCACTTGTTTTTATAAAATCAACAAATCCAAATCCTGTTTTTACTCTATATGTTAAATTCCAAAGGTTTTGTGTTTGTTCTAAAGGAATCATTAATTTTTCTTTTATTTCTTCTTTTATTTCATGCAAAATCTGTAATTTTGTATAATTGTTTATATATTTTATATTATTGATATTAAGTTTTTTTGCCCATAAAATAGCCGCATCAATATTTGTTTCAGACTGTATTTGATTAATATATTGTTTTCCTCTAAAATCGTTATAAAATGTGTATAAATTCATAATACTAAAATTATTAAAATTATTAAAACCCCTTTCCCTTTTGACTATGATTTTCTCCCATAAAATCCATTTTTCGTTTCCAATGTTTCATTTGTTTTTTTACCTTATCCGTTAATTTTTTTATTTCTTTATTTCTTGGTCGTTTTCTTTTTAATTCTTCATATTTTTTTCTCAATTTTTCATACTTCTCTTTTGCAGCCTGTTGTCGTTTTTCATTTGAATGCTTTTCGTTTCTGCCACTTTGTTTTTTATTATCAGTTTGCTCATTTTGATTTGTTTGTTCTGTCTGTTTATTCTGATTTATTTGTTGTTCTATTTTATTATTAAAAGCTATAGGTCTAAGAATGGTATTTATTACAAAAAAAAGAATAATAGTTAATGCTATAAATTTAAAAACAATTAGCAATATTTTGGCTCTTCGAGCCTTTTTATCTTGCTTACGCATAAATGTTTTTACATTTGTATCTGTTATATATTTTATTCTTTTGGTTTCTAATGTATTTATCATGATTTTCAATAATTTAAGCTCTTCAAAGTTTTTATCTTGCTTCCACATTTAATAATCCAATAATCATAAATCCCATAATCCCACAATCCAATAATCTAATAATCCCATAATCCAATAATCCCATAATCAAAGACTCCAATACGTTTTAATAATATAAACAACAGCATGTCCGGTTTTGAATTTATAAGAAAAACGCCAAACATTTTTAGTATTTTCTACTTTATATAATTCCTTTTGCAGATTAGAAATATTTATTTTCAGTAACTGTTTCGACTTCTTTCCAACTGTTTGAATTTCATTTATATTTAATTCATTTGCCCATTTTTCAATAACTTGTAGTTCATTTTTTGCAGTATGTTGATAAAAGTATGTTCCTTCTCTAAAATCCATAATTAAAGTATAAAAATTAGAATTGCTTATTTTACTTAAATTACTGTCTGTTTTTACAAAATCTACAATACCGAAACCTGTTTTAATACTGTAACAAATATTCCAAATATTTTCATTTTTTTTTAGTTTCCCTGTTAGTCCATCTTCAATATTCTCTTTTAATTCTAAAAGTAATTCATTTTTAGTTTTCCCTCCAATATATTTTATTTTATTTGGTTTTATATTCTTTGCCCATATGATTGGTGCAACAGTTATATTTTCAGCTTGTATTTGGCTTATATACTGATTATCTCTAAAATAGTTATAAAATGTATATAAATTCATAATATATATTTTTAATATCCATACAAAAGTTTTTTTGTATTTGATTAATGTAATTTGTTGATTAATAGTATATACCTAACAATCTCAGATAGGTTAAAGAAATTATTTAAAACCCTTACCTTTTTGGCTATGATTCTCTCCTGTAAAGTTCATTTTTCGTCTCCAATGTTTCATTTGATTTTCAATTCTCCTCATTCGCTTTCTAATTTCTTTTGTTCTTGGTGTTTCATTTTTTAGTTTGTCATATTCCTTTTTAAATTTTTCATATTTCTCTTTTGCAGCCTGTTGTTGTTTTTCGTTTGAATGCTTTTCGTTTCTGCCACTTTGTTTTTTATTATCAGTTTGCTCATTTTGATTTGTTTGTTCTGTCTGTTTATTCTGATTTATTTGTTGTTCTATTTTATTATTAAAAGCTATAGGTCTAAGAATGGTATTTATTACAAAAAAAAGAATAATAGTTAATGCTATAAATTTAAAAACAATTAGCAATATTTTGGCTCTTCGAGCCTTTTTATCTTGCTTACGCATAAATGTTTTTACATTTGTATCTGTTTTATTTAGATGTTTTATTCTTTTGGTTTCTAATGTATTTATCATAATTTTCAATAATTTAAGCTCTTCAAAGTTTTTTTATCTTACTTCCACATTTAATAATCCAATAATCCAATAATCCAATAATCCAATAATCCAATAATCCAATAATCTAATAATCCCACAATCCAATAATCCAATAATCCAATAATCCATAATCCATAATCCATAATCCAATAATCAAAGACAGCAATACATTTTAATAATATAAACAACAGCATGTCCTTTTGTTTTTTATATTATGCTGTTTATCAAGCGTAAGCAAAATTGTTCATTGTTAACTACTTACATATTCCTTCTATACTGCCCCCCTACATTAAATAAAGTCCCAGTAATCTGACCAATTGAACAATATTTAGAAGTTTCCATAATATGTTCAAACACATTTTTATTATTTTTAGCAGCAAGTCTCATTTTTTCAAGATTTTCAACAGATTCATCTGCATATGTTTTATGCAATTCTTTCAGCATATCAATCTGGTATTTCTTTTCAATTTCTGTTGCTCTAATAACTTCGCTTGGTATAATTGTAGGCGAACCTTGCGAAGATAAAAATGTATTAACCCCCATTATTGGCAATTTTCCACTATGTTTCATTCTTTCATAATACAAGGATTCTTCTTGTATCTTACTTCGTTGATACATAGTCTCCATAGCTCCAAGCACTCCTCCACGTTCGGTAATTCTGTCAAACTCTGTAAGTACAGCCTCTTCAACCAAATCGGTAAGTTCTTCAATTATAAAAGCACCTTGTAATGGATTTTGGTTTTTTGCCAACCCAAGCTCATGGTTTATAATTAGTTGAATAGCCATAGCTCTTCTAACCGACTCTTCTGTTGGGGTAGTTATAGCCTCATCGTAAGCATTAGTATGCAGCGAATTACAATTATCATAAATAGCATATAATGCTTGTAGTGTTGTACGAATATCATTAAAATCTATTTCCTGAGCATGCAATGAACGTCCAGAGGTTTGAATATGATATTTTAATTTCTGCGACCTTTCATTTGCATTATATTTTTGCTTCATTGCTTTTGCCCAAATAAGTCGAGCAACACGCCCAAGTACTGAATATTCGGGGTCGATACCATTAGAGAAAAAGAATGATAAATTAGGTGCAAATTTATTTATATCCATTCCACGAGAAAGGTAGTATTCAACAAAAGTAAAGCCATTGGCGAGAGTAAAAGCAAGTTGTGATATTGGATTAGCTCCGGCTTCTGCTATATGATAACCAGAAATTGATACTGAATAAAAATTCTTTATATTATTATCATTAAAATACTCTTGAATATCACCCATTAGTTTTAATGAAAAATCGGTCGAAAATATACAGGTATTTTGTGCTTGGTCTTCTTTTAGTATATCTGCCTGAACTGTTCCACGAACTTTTGAAATAGTTTCAGTTTTGATTTTTTCATAAATTTCTTTTGGCAAAACTATATCGCCAGTAGTACCCAGTAACATAAGCCCAAGACCATCATTACCTTCTGGTAATTCTCCTTGATATTTTGGTCTTTTTGTGGCTTTATTTTTATAAAATTCAATAATCTTTTGTTCTATCTCGTTTTCAAGATCATTTTCTTTAATATAAATTTCGCATTGTTGGTCGATTGCTGCATTCATAAAATATCCAACCATAATTGGAGCAGGTCCATTAATTGTCATAGAAACAGAGGTGTTTGATTTTGCAAGATTAAAACCCGAATATAGTTTTTTTGCATCATCAAGGCAAGAAATTGATACTCCCGAATTTCCTATTTTTCCGTAAATATCAGGTCTTGTGTCAGGGTCTTCACCATATAAAGTAACAGAATCAAAAGCTGTTGAAAGTCGTTTTGCAGGCTGTCCAAGCGACACATAATGAAACCGCTTATTAGTTCTTTCGGGACCACCCTCACCAGCAAACATTCTTGTTGGGTCTTCTCCTTCTCGCTTAAAAGGAAAAACTCCGGCTGCAAAAGGAAATTCTCCAGGAACATTTTCTCTAAGGTTCCATTTTAAAATATCGCCCCACGATTTATATTTCGGTAATGATATTTTGGGTATACGTAAGCTTGACAAAGATTCGGTATATGTAGCTATTTTTATTTCTTTATTTCTTACTTTATATACAAAAAAATCTTCTTTATATTGCTGAACTTTTGTAGCCCAGTTTTCTATTATTTTTTTATTATGCCCATCTAAATCCAATTCTGTTCTTGAATACAGTTTTTTCAAACTTTCATTAATATTTTCTTCGCTATTTTCAGCAATTTCTATTGTATTAGAGATACTGTATAATTTGTTTGCAATATCAGCCTGTTTTTCTGACCATTCATTATAAGCTCTTATAGATTCGGAAATTTCGGACAAATATCTTGTTCTGTTAGGAGGAATTATATAATTTTTTACAGATAATTCATCTGATTGTTTAAGCTTTGATTTAAAATCAATATTGTTTTTTTCTTTTATTATATCCAACAGTTTTATATAAAGACGATTTACTCCAGGGTCGTTAAACTGCGAAGCAATTGTTCCGTATACTGGCATCAAATCAATACCTTCCCATATATCGTGATTTCTGGCATATTGTTTTTTAACATCTCTTAGAGCATCTAAAGCACCTCTTTTGTCAAATTTGTTTAATGCTATAATATCCGCATAATCAAGCATATCAATTTTTTCGAGCTGAGTGGCAGCTCCATAATCGGGAGTCATTACATACATTGACAAATCGCTATGTTCAACTATTTCGGTATCAGATTGTCCTATACCTGATGTTTCGAGAATAATTAAATCATAATCAGCTATTTTGGCAATATTTATTGCATCTTTTACATGATGCGACATTGCAAGATTTGCTTGTCGAGTTGCTAAAGAACGCATATAAATACGGTCATTATTTATTGAATTCATTCTAATTCTATCGCCTAATAAAGCTCCACCTGTTCTTCGTTTTGATGGGTCTACTGCAATAATAGCTATTGTTTTTTCTTTGAAATCGTTTAAAAAACGGCGTACTAATTCGTCAACCAAAGAAGATTTTCCTGAGCCACCAGTTCCTGTTATTCCTACTATTGGTACTTTTTTATTATTAGCTTCTAATTTTATTTTTTCAATAATCTGACTATGTTTTTCAGGATAATTTTCGGCTGCCGAAATCAAAGAAGCAATCTGTTTATTATTTTTGTTTTTCAAATTACCTAATTCTTTTTCAGCAAATTTGCCAGTTGGAAAGTCCGATTTTTCAATCAAATCATTAATCATTCCTTGTAAGCCCATTTCTCTACCATCATCTGGTGAATACAAGCGAGTTATTCCATAGTTGTGTAGTTCTTCCATCTCTTCGGGCAAAATAACTCCGCCACCTCCACCAAAAATTTTAATATTTTGAGATTCATTTTCTTGCAATAAATCATACATATATTTAAAAAATTCAATATGCCCTCCCTGATATGAAGTTACAGCTATTGCCTGTGCATCTTCCTGTATTGCACAATTTACAATTTCTTTTACAGAACGGTTATGTCCTAAATGTATAACCTCAACTCCAGTTGATTGTATAATTCGACGCATTACATTAATTGAGGCATCATGACCATCAAAAAGCGAAGCTGCTGTTACAATTCTTATTTTGTTTTTTGGTTTGTATATGTTCTTTTTTATCATCTTATAGAAATGTTTATGTTAATTACGAATTACGAATTATGAATATTAAATAGGTTGGAAGACCTTAGTATTTAAATTTAAAAGTTAATTTTGCAAATAATTCTCTACCTCTATATGGGTAACTATAATTGCCACCATCAATTAAAGGCATTTCCCAAACATTATCAAAAATATTCCTGCAACCAACACTTAGTTTAAAAAACTTGTATACGTATCCAACTAAAATATCATTAACAATATATGATTTTGTATCCCCTTGATTTTCATTAATTTCATTACGTGCTGATTTATAAAATATTTGATTACTAATAGTTAGTTTATTAAAAAAAGTATAATAAACTCCAGCATTTATATGATGCGAAGCAATAAAAGGTGTTTTGGAATACTCTCCATCGCCATTGTTTATTTTAGAATCAACAAAAGAATAATTTAGCCACCAAAATTTTGCTTGTATCTCTAATTCTCCTCCATACATTTCTGCACCACCAAGGTTTTCATAAGTATCCCACAAATCTCCATTAACCAAAACACCTTTTGATACATAATTGATAGGATTTTGTACGATACTGTAAAATCCATTAATTTGAAATCTAGCAAATGGTAAATAATGAATAAATGCTATTTCTCCGGTTTTTATTTTTTCGGGTAATAAATCTGGATTACCCTTTAGTGGCGATAAAATAATACTCGTTTCAGATGGTGATGGAGGACGAAATGCCTGACCAAATAAAAATTTTATTTTACTGTTTTTTAGAGCATGCCATACAAGAGCAAGTCTAGGATTTATAATATCATTTTCTTTTAAATCATCATAATAATCATATCTAATTCCAATTGTTGCAGCTAATTTTTTTGATATTTGCCAGTTATCTTGTACTAAAACGGATGTTTTATTTCTTTCTTGAGGCAGGTATGATACCCAGCCAATATCTTTCTCTGTTAAAACAATTTCTTTATTTGAGTTATTTGAAATATCATAGCCATAAGCTTTTGCTATTGTAGAATGATAAGTTGTTCTTGGGCTTGATTGATTATCTATAGAATAATTTGCACCAATATAAATATTATGCTTTTTTATATTAACAATATAAGCAATATTGGCTGCTGAATTTGAATTCTTTTGTGAAGTTCCGTATAAATCAACATCAGAATATCTTGTTCCTACTGTTGTTTCAGGTTCACTGTATAGACTTAATCTTGAGTCCCAAGACATAAAAGAATGATAGCCAGAAATTGTTAAATTTTTTATTGGTTGAAAATCAATATTTAGAAAAGTTTGTTTAGTTTGGTATTTGTAGGTATTTGGTTGTGGAAAAAAACCTGTAAGAAATGGATGAGGATTATGTTCTGTATGCCATATTTGAGCATTAAATTTATTTTTAGGTGCCGAAATATTTAATGATAAATCGTAACTTGGGTCAATACCATCTGTAATTTTATCTGCTTGTGGTAATTTTGTTTTTGTATATTTTTTATCTTCTTGAACATTAGCATAAGTTCTACCTTTATCAAAAAAGTACTTTCCTTGCAAACCTATTTTCCAATTGGTTTTAAACAATTTATGTTTTGTTAATAGATATATGCTTCCATGAGGATTTTCGCCCCCTGATGTTTCAAAAATAGTTTCACTTCTATCACTTTTATCTCTTGTTATAATATTTATAACAGCTGCAAAAGCATTTCCTCCATATAATGCAGAACCAGGTCCTCTTATTATTTCTATCCGCTCAATCATATCAACATTTATTCGGCTTGACATAAATGGTGAAGCATAAGTAAAATCATTAAATCTGTTTTGCCCATTAAATAATAATAATATTGTTTGGGAAAATGAGTTCAAAACACCACGTCCGTAAAACTCGTCTATAGGTTCTCCCCAACCCAAACTTGATTTACTAAAGTCAAGTCCTGGAACCATACGAATTATATCTGCAAGAGTCTGTGCACATGTTCTTTCAATCATTTTACGATTTATAACAGTAACAATACCTGGACTTTCATCAATGGTTGATTTTATTTTAGTAGAAACCTCTACCTCTATGTTCATTAATTCTTCTAAACTCATATCAAAAATATCCTTATTCTTTGTAGAGTCCGTTTGTGCATTTATATATGTAAAACTAAATGCAACAGCAATTAACAATATAATTTTTTTCATAAGTAAATGATTAAGTGATTGATAAGTATGGTAATATAAGATATCTGTTGAGATTTAATAGATTGGATTATCTATTAACATATACACAAAGATAGTTTAAAAAAAGTATAATTTATTATTTTCACTTAATAATTCTACTTTACGAACTTAAAACTGTTTGATAATTAAACTTGAGAAATAGAAATTCAATATACTAACTATTTTTTTGAACTAAAATAAATTGAATATTAAAAATAGTGAAAAACTATTTAGATACAAAAAGTAAATTTTTAATTAATAATTAATTACTCGTTCATCAGTTTCTTTTTTCTTTACAGAATTTATAAGCTTGGTAATATTTGTTACTTTTTTTTGGGTTAAACTAATTTTTTTCTCAATATTATTTTTTTTCTCAGGATTGTTTGATAATTGTTTTAATTCGTTTTTATAACTGTCCAAATTAGTTGAATAGTAATTAAGGATAAATTGAATTGATTGGTATGCAGCTACTTTTATCCACCATACTTTAGCATTTAGAGTTAGGTTCTCATAGAATTTTAAAGCTTTATTTATAACTTTATCATCAAACCGAATTACAAATTCAGCATAATTTATTAGAATTGACCATTTTTTTGAAATATCAATACTATGATAAACTTTTTCGAAATAATCGGCTTTTTGTGCATTGCCAAAATCGCTGTATATTGAAATTGATTTGTCCGATAGTAATTTGTCATTAATAAACCTATCCGCTAATTTTAAGCTCTCTTCTTTGCTCAAATGCTTTATACGTGTAAGTATAATATTTTGTACTTTATATGATTTATCGGTTATTGCAATTTCGCTCAATAGTTTTATGTTTTTTTCTGATTTTATGTAAGATAACTTTAAAACAGCACTTGCTCTTACATTTGAATTTTTATCATTTTTTGCAATATTTTCGAGTTTTGCAATATACTGTAAATCATTTTTCCACTTACTAATAGGATACTGATTAATAGCATAATCACGTATTTTCCAAAATTTATAATTTAATGCTTTTAAAAATAATATTCTTGTTTTTGCTGTATCTGGTTTATTTTTTAAAGCTTCTAATGTTTCATATTTATCTAAAAAAAGTTTAGAACTATTATATTGATTTATCAGATTATCAGTTGTTTTATTTTCAATTTTTTCACAGAGTAATGCTTTTTCTGCATCAAAATTAATAAAACTAATATTACTTTTGATTTTATACTCAAATATTTGTTTTTGTTTATTAATTATAATTTTTTTTCTGATAATTTGGTTTTCTGTATGTATATCTATTTTTAAAGGTAAAGTAAAAACACATGATTCTTTAATATTTTGTTTTTGTTCTATACTTATTTTCAATATATTATTTTTAAAATTATAATTAATATCCAAAATAGGGTGTCCCGATTTTAGAAACCATTGATTGAAAAACCAATTTAAATCCTCTCCTGTTATTTCTTCAAAAGCGAGTCTCAAATCATGTATTTCTACATTTGAATATTTATGTTTTGTTAAAAATAAATTAATGGCATCGAAAAAAGCCTTATCACCTACATAGTTTCTAAGCATATGAATAACAGCGGCTCCTTTGTTGTATGTATGTTTATCAAACAAATAATTATTGTTTAATCTATAAAAACGAATTAAGGGTTTTTTATAGCTTTTTGATTCAATCAAATAATTATCAGTAAGTTTATATAAATAATAATCAGCCGTTTGTTTACCATATTCTTTTTCGAACCACAAATATTCCGAATATGTCGAAAGCGATTTGCACAAAGCAATATTTGCCCACGATTCAGCAGTAATATAAGAGCCAAACCACTGACAGGCTACATTATGAGAAATTAAAGCTTCATTATTTTTATCATTCAATTCTTTATTTGATAGTTGAATTTGTTCATTAAATATTGTTGCACTTGTATAATTTTGGGAAGTTGTGAAATTGTCCTTTACAATAATTTGTTTATACCCTTTCCATGGATAATCTATTTTGAATAATCTCGAAAAGAACTCAATCATTTTTGGTGTTTTCTTAAAAATTGCTTTAGCATTATTGGCATATTCTGGATTTATGTAATATAATACTTTCATATCTTGCCAATAGTCTTTAATTTCGGAAAACTCACCTACAACAATCATTGATAAGTGTGGCGAAAGTGCCTTATTCTGTTTCCAATAGTCAGTCCTTGTACCATTTTTGTTTAATAAAGTATTATCCATTATCCCATTCGAAATGGTTCTGTATTTATTATCAACAGTAATATATATTTCTTGAGTAGTTTTTTGATTTGGCGAATCAATTGTTGGAAACCAACTTGATGCTGAATGAGTTGTATTACTTGCCCATATTTGCTTTATGGCTTTTTTATTATCACTTATATAATTTATAAAATTTAATCCTTTATTATTTTTATTGCTACCCGGATTATATTTTACTTTATAATCAATACATATTGTATATTTTTCATTTTGTTTGTATGTTTTATTCAATTCAATATTTATTTTTGAACTATCATAATTATAATTCAAATTTGTTTGCCTTTTGTTTTTTATTAACTTAACACTCTTTATTTCAAAATTTTTAGCATCAATAATAAGTCTTGAAGTGCTATAATAATATGGAGAAAGAGTTAAATAAGCTTTCCCGTCAAGCTGTTTTTTTTCAAAACTGATATTAATATCTAATTTTGTATGATATAGTTTGTTTTTTTTATTATTACTTGGTTTATACGGTAATACAATACGATTAAGTTTTTTATTAACACTTAATGTATCTATTTTAGTAATTACTTTTTCAGTTTTTACTATATCTGTTTTTGTACTATTATTATCGCTTTTATTTACAATACTTTTTGAAGTCTTGCATGCAACTTGACTTAATAATATGAATATTATTAATAAATTTGAACAACAAAAAAACTTATTCGATAAAAATATAAAATACTTAGTAATCGTTAAAAAATAATTTTCCGATTTGTTTTTTGTAAGATACTTATATTTAGGT
>JAOZVK010000272.1 GCA_029938185.1 Bacteroidales bacterium
TTTTTAAGAATAAAAAAAGTGTCAACTACTTTTTGTAATTTATGAAAAATGCCGATATCTGTGTTCCAAATTTGTTTGAAATTGATGTAAGCGATATTCATAAACTATAAAATTAATATAGATGTCTCAAAAAGAAGAAAAAAAACTTAAAAGTTTTTTAAAACTACTAATGATGCATATAATAAAATGGCTCTCTCAAATTGAAAAAAGGTCAAGAAGCTGGGAAATAACAATTTCAAATGCAAGAAATGAAATAGTTAGATTACAATCAAGAAAACGGCTACACGTATAGTATTGGACATTATTTTATTTTTTGACATGATTTACAGGATTAACAGGATTGATTTTTATCCTGTTACGAAATACCTGATAAACAAGACTGTCCAACTTCTGAAGGGTAGCCAAGAAAACCAAGTCTAACAAAACATTTTATACTTAAAATTTGTAATAGAATATTTGCTAAAGCAAAAAAAGAAGCCGAACAAGAAATGAAAGAAGAAACTAAAGTAGCCAAACTAACTTGGAAACAGGTTTTTGATGATGATTATGAAAAATAAAAGAATAAAAAAATAAGCAAAAATATTAATAATGTAAAACTGAAAACGTAAGGTCTTCGACCTATTTAATACCAATATATTATGCGAAGATTTAATACTTCTGGTCCAAATATTCCAAAAAATCATTATACTTTAATAAGACAAAATATTATAAATAAAGGCTTGGAGCTTGTAAATAATGAAAGATATTTTACAATTTGGGCACCTCGTCAAACAGGAAAAAGCACTTATTTTAGATTACTTGCAAATGAATTAGAAAAAGATGGCTATAAAGTTGCTCATATAAATTTTGAAAATTATAAAACAACACCAGTAGAAACTTTCTTAACGAAATTTGTTGGAGAATTGAATAGGTTTTGGAATACCAATTTTAAAAATACAAATATATCGGATATTTTTTATAAAATTGAAAAAATTGAGAATAAGAAATATGTTCTTATAATTGATGAAGTAGAAGGAATAAACAGTAAATATTTTGGCACTTTTTTACATGCAATAAGAAGCGTTTATCACTCAAGAGAAACACACAGTTTAAAAAGTGTTTTGCTTATTGGAGTTTCAAATATTACTGGAGTTGTACAGGATAATGCAAGTCCATTCAATATTGCTGATAACCTGAAAATGCCGTATTTCAGCGATATGGAAACAATGGAACTCTTTGCACAACACGAAACCGAAACAGGACAATTGTTTGATGATAGAGTAAAACAAAAAATTAGTAAAATAACAGCCAATCAACCTGGACTTGTTAATGGTTTTGCACACAGACTTGTTGATACAAACCACAATAAAAAAATTATAAATTATGACGATTATTTAGAAGTAGAACAATGGTATTTGACAAGAGTAATTGACAAAAATGTTTCCAATGTAATAAAAGTTGCAAAACAACACAGAGCGTTTGTTGAAAAACTGTTGTTTAAAAATAATAAAATTAAATTTTTAATAGATAATCCTAAAATAGAAGCTTTACATACCAATGGATTAATAACTTGGGACAATGACAATAACATAAAATTCTGGGTACCTATTTACAAAAAACGCTTATTTAATGTTTTTTATCCATATACAAACGGCGAAGGTGAACGTATAGCTCAACATTTATTTGCAGATGATTATCTAACAAAGGAAAATAAAATAAATTTTGATAAGTTAATTGGTGATTATAAACAACATATAAAATTAAGAAGTTTCAGACCATTCAGAGAAAAAGACAGCGAGGGCAAGTTCAAATCTATTCCAGAAGCTGCAATGATTTATAGTTTTGAAACTTACATAAGTATATTTATAAACGCAATTAAAGGAAAGATTTATAGAGAAGCTCAAATTTCGCTTGGCAATACCGATATGATAATTAATGTAAAAGGTTTTGAATATTTTATAGAAACAAAAAAATTCTATGATTATACAAATTTTACAGATGGTAAAGATCAAATTGCATATTATTGTAAAAATGCTGGTATAGAACAAGGAATTTATATAGTTTTTATTGATAATACTGTAAAAAATAAAAGAATAAAAGAAACAAGCAAAAATATTAATAATGTGAAAGTGAAAACGTATTTGATTCGTTATGATGAAAAAAAAGAATTTGGAAAAGACAAAAAAAACAAATAAGTAGTGAAACAAGACATAAATTGATTAAGGTTTTCGACCTATTTATAGTTGCTTACGCATTAGTACAAACACAATATAATCAACATGTTACGAATAGGTGAATGTCGAAAAACTTTTGTAACAGTATCTTCATTAATAGCTTATAACATTTTTATAAAAGTATAATTTTTAACCTAATTTAGTATAAATAATTATTAAAGAAACTTATGACTTGTTACAGTAGTTCTACAAAATTTTTTCGGCATTTGTTTTTGTACAATTAACTACATGTAAGTAATTTATAATAAATAGGTCTAAAACCTTAATTAACTCAATACCAATATATTATGCGAAGATTTAATACTTCTGGTCCAAATATTCCAAAAAATCATTATACTTTAATAAGACAAAATATTATAAATAAAGGCTTGGAGCTTGTAAATAATGAAAGATATTTTACAATTTGGGCACCTCGTCAAACAGGAAAAAGCACTTATTTTAGATTACTTGCAAATGAATTAGAAAAAGATGGCTATAAAGTTGCTCATATAAATTTTGAAAATTATAAAACAACACCAGTAGAAACTTTCTTAACGAAATTTGTTGGAGAATTGAATAGGTTTTGGAATACCAATTTTAAAAATACAAATATATCGGATATTTTTTATAAAATTGAAAAAATTGAGAATAAGAAATATGTTCTTATAATTGATGAAGTAGAAGGAATAAACAGTAAATATTTTGGCACTTTTTTACATGCAATAAGAAGCGTTTATCACTCAAGAGAAACACACAGTTTAAAAAGTGTTTTGCTTATTGGAGTTTCAAATATTACTGGAGTTGTACAGGATAATGCAAGTCCATTCAATATTGCTGATAACCTGAAAATGCCGTATTTCAGCGATATGGAAACAATGGAACTCTTTGCACAACACGAAACCGAAACAGGACAATTGTTTGATGATAGAGTAAAACAAAAAATTAGTAAAATAACAGCCAATCAACCTGGACTTGTTAATGGTTTTGCACACAGACTTGTTGATACAAACCACAATAAAAAAATTATAAATTATGACGATTATTTAGAAGTAGAACAATGGTATTTGACAAGAGTAATTGACAAAAATGTTTCCAATGTAATAAAAGTTGCAAAACAACACAGAGCGTTTGTTGAAAAACTGTTGTTTAAAAATAATAAAATTAAATTTTTAATAGATAATCCTAAAATAGAAGCTTTACATACCAATGGATTAATAACTTGGGACAATGACAATAACATAAAATTCTGGGTACCTATTTACAAAAAACGCTTATTTAATGTTTTTTATCCATATACAAACGGCGAAGGTGAACGTATAGCTCAACATTTATTTGCAGATGATTATCTAACAAAGGAAAATAAAATAAATTTTGATAAGTTAATTGGTGATTATAAACAACATATAAAATTAAGAAGTTTCAGACCATTCAGAGAAAAAGACAGCGAGGGCAAGTTCAAATCTATTCCAGAAGCTGCAATGATTTATAGTTTTGAAACTTACATAAGTATATTTATAAACGCAATTAAAGGAAAGATTTATAGAGAAGCTCAAATTTCGCTTGGCAATACCGATATGATAATTAATGTAAAAGGTTTTGAATATTTTATAGAAACAAAAAAATTCTATGATTATACAAATTTTACAGATGGTAAAGATCAAATTGCATATTATTGTAAAAATGCTGGTATAGAACAAGGAATTTATATAGTTTTTATTGATAATACTGTAAAAAATAAAAGAATAAAAGAAACAAGCAAAAATATTAATAATGTGAAAGTGAAAACGTATTTGATTCGTTATGATGAAAAAAAAGAATTTGGAAAAGATAAAAAAAGAAAATAAAGAACAAGAATTGAATAAGCATTACTATATTTTTGACCTATTTAATAAAACTATATTATGAAAGAATTTGATTGGAACGATTTACTTGCAACATCAGATTACTTAACAATAAGAAAAATAAAAAGACATTTGGACAATGGCGAAATTGAATTGGTAAAACAAGGAATAGATGCTTTGTATGAAGATGTTAAACGTTCCGAAATTGTAGATTTAGTGCTTATCCTCGAAAAACTAATGGAAAATATTATTTTATGGAAAAAATCAGTTAAATATAGAACAGGCGAAATAGCTGTAAAAATAGAAAATCTAAGAGAAGATATTGATTACAGTATAAAGTTAATACCAATATTAAACGATGATTTGATAAAAGAAAAATGGAACGAAGCATTTTATTCGATAAAAAAATATGGTAACATAATTGTAAAAAAATCTAAAATAAATAAACTTACATGGGACGAAGTTTTTGTAGATTTATATGAAACAGACTTTATGAAAAAAAATAAAACTGAAGAAGTTGATAATTATGTAGAAGATATGATAAAATTACATCTCGAAAGTTTTGAAATTTCTGATATATATTAGATTAGTTAATTATGTCACAAGCTGAAAAGAAAAAAATAGAAAGTTTCCTGAGACTACTAATGATGCATATAATAAAATGGCTCTCTCAAATTGAAAAAAGGTCAAGAAGCTGGGAAATAACAATTTCAAATGCAAGAAATGAAATAGTTAGATTACAATCAAGAAAACCAAGTCTAACAAAATATTTTATACTTAAAATTTGGAATAGAATATTTGCTAAATCAAAAAAAGAAGCCGAACAAGAAATGAAAGCAGAAACTAAAGTAGACAAACTAACTTGGAAACAGGTTTTTGAAGACGATTATGAAAAATAGGCTTTACAAGCCTCTAAGATGTTGGGAATTTATTTATTGAATTACAACTAATTGTATATCAAGCGAAAGCAATCATAAAATAGGTCAAAGACCTTAGTTTTAATATAAAATTGTAAAATTATTATGACTTTTTTAAACCCCTTATTTCTAATTGCATTATCAGCAATTTCAATTCCAATAATTATTCACTTATTTAGCTTTAGAGTATACAAAACAGTGTATTTCAGCAATGTTGAATATTTAAAAAACATTAAACATCAAACTAAATCAAAGTCACGTCTAAAACAAATACTAATACTAATATCAAGAATATTAGCAATAGCAGCATTAGTATTGGCATTTGCCCGACCATATATACATGGTGATAACAAAAAGGCAGAAGAAATAAGATCGAATTTAGTTAGTATTTATATCGACAATTCTTTTAGTATGGATTCTAAAAGTAAATATGGCAATTTATTAGAAGTTGCAAAAAACAAGGCGAGAAGTATCATAAAAGCATATCCTGTTAATACAAAGTTTTTGTTGGTAACAAACAAGTTTGATAGTAAACACCAACATTGGGTAGGAAAAGACCAGTTAGAAGTTTTTATTAATAATATTAAAGTTACACCATTTGTTAGACAAATTAGTCAAATTGTTTCCAGACAAAAAGATTATCTAAATACAAATGATAAGATTTCAAAAATTAATAAAACAATATATTTAATTTCAGATTTTCAGAAATCATCAACCGATTTTGAAAGTATTGCAAATGATACCATAATCAAAACACATTTAATTCCACTTGCTACAAACAATACAAACAATATATATATAGACTCGTGTTGGTTCGATTCTCCAGTGAGAAAATTAAATAAAGCAGAAAATATGAATATCAAAATAATTAATAAGTCAGACGAATCGTATCAAAATATTCCAATAAAGTTAGAAATAAATGGAAAACAAAGAGCTTTGGCAAGTTTTAATATCGAAAAAAATTCTTCTGAAATAGTTAAATTAACCTACACCAATACTAATACAGGAATACTAAATGGAAAAATTGAAATATCAGACTACCCAATAACCTATGATAATGCATTTTATTTTAGTTATTATATTGCTGAAAAAATCAAAATGATAATTATTAATAATACAAAAGACAAATATATAAAAGCACTTTTTCAGAACGACTCATATTTCGAAATACACGAATATAATGTATCCAACGTTCCAGTTTCAGAGTTTAAAGAATCTAAATTGCTTATTATTAATAATTTAACCAATCTATCGACTGGTTTAATTGATGAATTAGTAAAATATGTTAAGTTGGGTGGGACAGTTTTTTTCATTCCTAATTTTGAAGGAAATATTAATGAATATAATATTTTTCTTAATAGAATTAACAGCAATTTTATAACAGGATTAGGTACTAACAAAACAAAAATTGAAAATATAAATTATAATCATTTTATTTATAATACAGATGTTTTTAAACAAATAGATAAAAATCTGGAACTTCCGTATATTAATAAATATTTTAAATTTAGTAATCTTACAAAAACAAATGATGAAATGATTTTATCTACATTTAAAATAGAAAAAATATTGAGTATGACAAACTTAAACAAAGGTAAAGTCTATATATTATCAATTCCTCTAAATAAAAAATACAATAATTTTGTTACTCACCCATTATTTGTACCTACATTGTATAATATTGCATTATATAGTCAAAGTATTTCGAAACTTTACTATATAATTGGTAAAAAAGAGTTTATTGAAATTGAAAATAAAAACACAACAAATAAAAACATTTATAAAATATCAAATACTAAGGGTGATTATGAGTTTATACCTAAAATAAATAATGATATTTCGGCAAACAGTATCAGACTCAATATGATGCAGAGTATATATAAATCTGGAATTTATTTGGTAAAATATGACAACATTATTATAAAGGGCATTGCATATAATTTCAATAGAAAAGAATCTGATTTAGAATACTATACAAACACTGAAATTGAAAATAAAATTGAAAAAAACAATTTATTTAATATTAATATTTTAAATTCTGAAAATAAGTTGCTAAGCTACAAAATTGAACAAATTAGTAAAGGAACACAACTATGGAAGCTATTTATAATACTCGCATTAGTGTTTCTTGCAATTGAAATTATACTAATAAGAACGATGAATACATACAAAAAAAAGCATTCTTAAAATCTTTTTTTATACTATATATCTGTGTAACTACAAAATAGAATAATAACACAAATTTATTATAAAAATTTAATATATATCTTTTTTTTTTATATTTATTTTGTATACCTTGCATTAAATTAATAAATATATAAAACTTAAAAACATTTTTTATTATGGAAGAAGAAAAACAAGTACAACAGAAAACTACAATGATTATTGTTGCTTTTCTATTAGGAGGTTTAGGAATTCACAGGTTGATGATGGGTTATAGTAACTGGTGGTTAATGTTATTAACAGCTGGTGGTTGTGGTATTTGGACTATACTAGACTTAATAAATATTATTACTGGTAAAATGGGTATGGAAGATGGAAGACCATTGGAAGGATAATAAACTCATTTCATTAATTAAGAAACAACCCTTTTATTTTTAAAATTGGGTTGTTTTTTATTTAAAATTTAAAATATCATTAATATAGAATTTGGTTAAGGCAATTCACAATTATTTGTGATTTGCATACCCTTCAGAAGTTGGACTGTCTTGTTTTTCAAGTAGTTTTAATGATAGAATTAAAGTAAAGATTAGCAAAACTTTGCGAAACTTTGCGTCAAACTTTGC
>JAOZVK010000273.1 GCA_029938185.1 Bacteroidales bacterium
ATCAGACAACGGAGACTTTGAGGGTTTTGATATTGTAGTTGGTAATCCTCCTTATTTTCCGATAAGCAAACAACAAAAATTAAAAGAAGTCAAAAATAATTACAAAACATATAAACAAACAGGAGATATTTATATGCTATTTATTGAACGCAGTTTACAAATATTAAAAAAAGAAGGTTACATAAATCTCATAACTTCTAATAAATGGATGCGTTCTGCTTTTGGCGAGAATTTACGAAAATATTTATTAGATAATACAACAGTATTGCAACTAATTGATTTTGATGGCTTAAAAGTATTTGATGAAGCAACAGTAGATACTAATACATTAGAAGTATACAAACAAAAAAATGAAAGTAAAAGTATCGAAACTGTTAGATTTGACAAAACCTTTAATCTTGACAAGGATAGTATATCGGATTATTATAATAACAATAAAAAAATATTATCAAATTTAACTTCTGCCAGCTGGAATTTAATATCAGAAAAGGAAAGATTAATAAAAAACAAAATTGAAAAAATAGGAAAACCAATTTGTGAATGGAATGTTGTTTTAGGATATGGTATAAAAACAGGTTTAAATGAAGCATTTATTATTAATGAACAAACAAAAAATGAGCTTATAAAAAAAGATAAGAAAAATAAAAATATTATAAAACCTTTAATAACAGGGCGTGATATAGAAAAATATTATTGTAAAACTCAACATTTATGGTTAATTTCAACATTTCCGAATAAGAAAATTGATATTGAAAAATACCCCCAGTTATTAAACTATTTAAAGACTTTTGGTAATAGATTAGAACAAACAGGGGAAATAGGTAGTCGAAAAAAAACGAATAATAAATGGTTTGAGATACAAGATACAATAGCCTATTATAAAGATTTTGAAAAAGAAAAAATAATGTGGCAAGCAATAACTAAGAAATTTGATTTTTACTATGACACAAAAAAATTATATTCTGATGTAACAACATTTATAATGACAGGAGAAAATTTAAAATATATTCTCGCAATTTTAAATTCTCGTTTATTTGAGTTCAGTATGAATGAAATATATTTACTTGGAGATACCTTTCGTTCCAAAAATAAAATTTTACAAAATTTTCCTATTCCTGAAATAAATATTCAAAATAAAAAAATAGTAAACAAAATAGAAAAACTTGTAAACCTGATTCTATCAAAAAAAGAAAAAGACACTAAAACCGACACTTCAAAAGAACAAATAAAGATAGATAACTACATATATGAATTATATAAATTAACAGATGAAGAAAAGACATTAGTAGGACAGAACTAAAACGCTAACATTTTGTTTCCGTTAATTAAAAAGTAAAAATAGATTTCGCGTAAGCAACATTAGAGGCTACCCGTCAGAAGTTGGACTGTCTGGTTTATCAGGTGTTTCGTAACAGGATAAAAATCAATCCTGTAAATCCTGTCAAAAAATAAAATAATGTCCAATACTATACATGTAGCCACATTAAATAAGTCGAAGACTTTATTTTAGTTCGTGTATGTATAGATAATCCATTTTTATAGATAGCTTTTTACCTACCAAAAATCCAACTTTATTTCCAAAAAATGCTTGTGAATTCATAGTATGAACAAGCGTTTCGTTAATAAAAAAATACATTTTACTACCATATTTTCTTACAGTAAGTTTATTATATGAATTTTTCTTTATGGCAGATGATTTTGTATAATCTAAATAATCAACAACACCAGAATCCATTTTGTAAATTGTAAAGAATCCATTATTTGTAAATCCAAATCTGTATGATTTTTTATTATCATTCATGCCCCACATTAAGCAGTTTTCGAAAGCTTTTCCATCTGACATAATTTTTATTTTTGTTTCAATCTGATAATCTATTTGTTGGTTAATCGAAATGGTTTTAGTTGTAGAATAAAAGCTTTCTTTAAGCGATTCAAAATAGTATGTACCACCAGATATTCGTCTGTTTGTATTCATGGTTTCGCCAACCCCCCAGTTTTTGTTATTATTGTCAAATTCATCTATAAAAATAGGTAGACTTTTTGTTATACCATTGTAGCTGACTGGTGTATAACTATTATTATTGTCATCCTCAACAGCATTCGGTATTTCAGCAATTGGTGTCGGTTCGTTTGTATTAGATACTGAAATATATGATACACGCAAATAATCAATTTCAATTCCAGCATCTTTTCCTATTTCAAAACCTATTCTTTTGCCCGAAAAATTAGAATATGAACTTGTGAAAACTAACTTTTCATTAAAGAAAAAATAATACTTATTATTTACTTTTCTAACTGTAAGTTTATTAAAAGCTCCATTTTTATAGTTGCTAAGTTTTGTCCAATCTTTTAGTTTAATATACTCTTTGTTTTTATACTTAGTAACTTCAAAACTTCCACTCTCCGAAAACATAAAACCATAATCTTCGTATGGGCTGGATTGAATACCCCACAAAAGAGCATGTCCACGTGTTGATTTTCCTCTTACATATCTAATTTTAGCTTCTATCTCAAAATCGCGGCTATGGTCATAATTTATCTTTTTGTTAGTAGTTTGTGATTTTGTGGCTGACAGAGATTGATAATAATAATATCCATTTCTTATGGCTCCTGATGATGTTTCGCTTGTACCAATTATCCATTCATTTGAATTATTATTAAAATCGTCATAAAAAATATTTATTTTTTCGCTTTGTGATACACCATAATACATTGATGGATCGCTACTTTGTGAGTATAAAGATATACTCAATAATACTAATAAAATCAAGCTAATAATCGTCTTTTTCATATGTTTTTAATTTTAATATTGTTAATAAATAAATTAAGGTCTTCGACCTATTTAATATGGCTTACGTATTTTTTGTAAAATAATGTTATACAAATAATTGTGTAAAAACAAATGTCGAAAAACTTTTGTAATAGTACTTATACTTCTAAAACGTAAAATTTTCAAATTCAAATATACAAAAAATATATTTTATATTTTAATGTACAAAAAAAAAATCGAATAAGCCAATATTATAAGATAAATATTTTTTACATTTGCTGCATATTTTATAAAAAATAAACCTATGAAAATAAATTATTATATAATAAGTATATTGTTACTAATGATTAGTATTTGTGTAAATTCGCAAAACAAATTCAAAAAAAGAAAGTTTGTTAATTCAAAAAATAAAACTCTTTTATATAATATCTATATACCAAAAGATTATGTTAAAAATTTTCATTTCCAAAAAACAACATCAAAATTATTGGTAAAAAATAGTAATACTAAAAAATATCCCTTAGTAGTTTTTTTGCATGGTTCGGGCGAGCGTGGTAATGATAATAAATCTCAATTGATACATGGAGTTAAACATTTTGCAAGCTCCGAAAAACAACAAAAATTCCCATCTATAATTATTGCTCCCCAGTGTCCCAAAGGAAAACGATGGGTAGAACTAAGTTGGAAACTCGACAAACACATAATGCCTACAAAACCATCAGAACCAATACAATTAACAGTTGAACTGATTGATTATATAATCAATAAATATAGAATTGATACAAATAGGATATACATAACAGGATTATCAATGGGCGGTTTTGGAGCATGGGACATTATTAGCCGTTATCCAGATAAATTTGCGGCGGCAGTACCAATTTGTGGTGGAGGCGATGAGAATATGGCAAAAAAAATATCACATATTCCAATATGGGCTTTTCATGGTTCTAAAGATGTGGTTGTTAGTGTAAGCAGAACACGAAATATGATAAAAGCTATTAAAGATGCAGGTGGTAATCCCAAATATACGGAATATCCAAATGTTAGTCATTTTAGCTGGAAAGATGCATATTTAGAAAAAGATTTATATAAATGGATATTCGAACAAAAAATTACAAAGTGAAAAATACAATCTGGAAATTTATATTAATATTAGTTATTACATTTTTGATTTTGGGAATATATTCATTCTCTGACCAAAATCTAAAAATATATGGTGTTGAAATAGTAAAAACTGATATTCGCAAAACCTTGTTGGGAGATACAATTGTGAAACTTGCAAAACGATTTGTAGTTAGTGATACATCAAAACAAGAAGAAACAAGTCAAGCAATGGATTCGACAGCGCAACGAATATTACTGATTGGAGACTCAATGCTTGAGGGTTTTATGTTGCGTATGAAAGACTATACAGAACATAATAAGCATTATCTGAAGCCGGTAATTTGGTATAGCTCCTCTACACATTGGTACGGAACATGCGATACTCTCAGCTATTTTATAAAAAAATATAAACCAACTTATATCATACTTGTTATAGGTGCAAACGAACTGTTTGTTAGAGATATAATCTCAAAACGAACAAGATATGTAAAAAATATATTATCGCAAATAGGTAAACGTAAATATATTTGGGTAGGTCCGCCTAACTGGAAAAAAGATACAGGTATAAATAAAATGATTGTAGATAATGTTGGCAAAAAAAGATATTACCCGTCATTAAAACTTAAATATAAAAGATATAGAGATGGTGCACACCCCAGAAAGGAATCATCTGCAATGTGGGTAGACTCTGTTGCTTCATGGATTATGAGCAAAAGTATGTATCCAATAATATTAAACAAACCTACAAAAAAAAGAAAAGGTACACCAAACGCAACACTTATTCAACCTAAAAAATAAGCACTAAGTGCTATTTAATGTTGCTTACGCACTTGTGTAAATTTATTTTAATTAGCAATTTACAATAAAGTATATATATACATAATTTTGACAGCTTACTTAATGGAATTTTTATATAATCTGAAAGATTTGCTGCTTTACGACAAAGCACACCCAATGATTTTTAACAGTGGAGCATTTTTTATGCTTTTTACACTGTTTATTATGATATATACAATTATTCATAAACATCGAATAGCTGTTTCTATATATGTAATTGCGTTTAGTGTTTTCTTTTATTACAAATCAAGTGGTTGGTATTTTTTTATATTGGTATTTACAGCAATATCTGACTTTGTTTTTGCTATTGCCATTTCCAAAACAAAAAAGCTGTTTTTAAAACGAATATGGTTAACTCTCTCACTGGGAACAAGTCTTGGATTGTTAGCTTATTTTAAATATACAAACTTTTTTTTAGAAAATTTTGCAGCAATAATTAACAATAATTTTTCACCTCTTGATATATTTCTACCAATTGGTATTTCATTTTATACATTTCAGTCTGTTAGCTATGTATTAGATGTTTATTGGGGAAAACTAAAACCTACATATCGTTTTCTTGATTATGCTTTTTTTCTTTCATTTTTCCCTCAACTTGTTGCAGGACCTATTGTTAAAGCACATCACTTTTTACCACAACTTACAAAAAGAATAAAGATAACAAAAGAAGCTGTTTATGCTGGTTTGTGGCTGTTAATGTTGGGATTGTTTAAAAAAGCCATAATCGCCGATTATATATCACAATACAACGATTTGATTTTTGCAGCTCCTACAAATTACAACGGTTTTGAAAACTTGATGGCAATGTTGGGCTATACTTTGCAAATATATTGCGATTTTTCTGGATACTCGGATATGGCTATTGGTTTGGGCAAAATAATGGGCTTTGATTTGGGCATAAATTTCAATTTTCCGTATCAGGCACGAAACATTACTGATTTTTGGAGACGATGGCACATTTCATTATCATCGTGGCTTAGAGATTATGTATATATTCCACTTGGAGGAAATAGAAAAGGTAAAAGAAGAATGTATATAAACCTCTTTATAACAATGCTTGTAGGAGGTTTGTGGCATGGTGCAAACTGGAAGTTTGTTTTTTGGGGAGCAATGCATGGAGTTGGTTTGGCTGTTCACAAAGCAAGCCAAAAAGTACTTGGAAAAATTCCTGATAATGCTTTTTTCATTTCAATATCTTGGTTTTTCACATTTGTATTTGTAATTTTTTTGTGGATATTTTTTAGAGCAGCCGACATAAAAGACGAAGCATATAGTTTGGATTATAATAAAAATAATATTACAAATATTGTAACTAAAACCAGTGTAAATAACCAAAATGGAAATAAAACAGTAAAAATTGAACTTTACAAAAATAATGAACTTACAAAAACTATAAATCAGGAAATTGAAAACTCAAGCGATAGAAAACTTATAATAAATATAAAAGAAACTGATGATGGCAATAAAATCGAAGTTTTGAGATTACAAAAAGGCTTTGATGTAGCTGTAGATATGCTTAAAACTGTTGCAACCGATACAAACTTTAAATTTATTGTTCCTTTTTGGAAAGCAAGATATATTTGGTTGATATTAGTAATAATAGGTTTTGTAATGCATACAATTCCACAAAACTGGAACGAAAAATTAATTAATATGTATATAAAATCACCATATATTTTAAAGATTATAATGTTTGTGCTACTTGTTCAATTAGTAATTCAGTTTAAACTTGAAGATGTTCAGCCATTTATATATTTTCAGTTTTAAAAGTTTGTTCCCTTTTTTATTTGTAACGTATACTTAGAACGGTAATTTAACTTTGACAAAGTTTAAACCTTTGTCAAAGTTGGAGTTAAGTAAATTAAAATGTAAGTTTATAACCGTTTACAGTATAGTTATAAGGTCTTCGACCTATTTAATGTTGCTTACGCAAGATATATAATAAGGAAATGACGAATTATAAATTACGAATTACAAATTGATTTATACCCAAATATAAGTATTTTACAAAAAACCAATCGGAAAGTTATTTTTTAACGATTCCTTATATAAAACTGAATATAAGAAATTTAATATTGTAGCTTATTTTACTGCAAAAAAATTACACTCTAATCTTATTTACATATGGAAAAACTAATAAATATAAAATCAAAAATTTATAATAAAACTGATTTATTGAGCAAACTAAATATTTGGAGGTTTCAGGAAAAAACAATAGTATTTACAAATGGATGTTTTGATATTTTGCATAAAGGTCATATAGAGTACCTTGCAAAAGCTGCCGATTTAGGAAACAAATTAATAATAGGTTTAAATACTGACAATTCTGTAAAAAAATTAAAAGGAGAAAATCGTCCTGTAAAAGATGAAAATACAAGAGCATTGATTTTGGCTTCATTAAGTTTTGTAGATATAGTAGTTTTGTTTAATGAAGACACACCCTATAATCTTATAAAATATATCAAGCCAAATATTTTAACAAAAGGTGGTGATTATGAAATAAAACAAATTGTAGGTTATGATATTGTAACACAAATAGGAGGGAGGGTTATAACTATAGATTTTGTAAAAGGACAATCATCAACCAAACTAATAAATAAAATGAGTTGAACCAAGACAAACCAGATATTGTCTCTTAAAATTCTCTAATATTTTCAAATTAAATATATTTATTGAGTTTACAGACTTTAAAAGAGTTTGTTGAATTTTTGGACATATTTGTATTTTATCTCTTCCACTTGAATAATTATAGATTTTCTAATAAGTGTTACTTTACAAATAAGCTTGTTAAATTTAGTTTTTAGTTTGAACAGTATTTTCTTTAAGTTTCGAGAATACTTGGCAACTTCTTTTAAAACAAATCCCTCTTCAATCTTCAGTCAGCTTACGCAAGAGAAAAAAACAGAGAGAAAAAGGCTGGAGACGGAGAAACTACAGACTGTTTTGTGTAGCTTCACTATGGTCTTATAAAAATACGAGCAAAAATAGCTTATTCAAGTTTTTTATTAGTTCCT
>JAOZVK010000021.1 GCA_029938185.1 Bacteroidales bacterium
AAGGTAGCCAACTTGTTTTGTGTTTTTTTTACTCATTTAGTGCATTTTAAGATGTAGCGATAATTTATAAAGGTAAACAAAAATTCCAACATGTGCAATCAAAACATTAGTATCTGAAATGTTTTACATGAGCATTCTGGTCGTTTATGCCTAAAAAAACTCATTTTAAAACTTTTAGTATATTTATTATTTGTGTCAAAATTACTAAATTTATGTAAACTTATTTCAGGACAATACAGGTAGTTGATTTTTATACTGTTTAAAATTATCAATAGTCCATTACTTGCTTGAAAACCTTTATAGTTCCGAAAGGATATGTTGTGTTATTCCTGTATCATCAACTAATAAATTGAAGTATTCGAATCGATTTACTAACAATAGAGTAGAATTTTTAGTTACCTTTAGACTCGAAACACTAGATGGAATATTAAAACTTCGGGTAATTATATCATTCTTAGCAAAAACATCAAGCAAGGTATCATTATCATAATATGATAATTCTCCCTTTAATACAATTACAATATCATCTTTTTTTTCAGATTCATAAAAAAAGAACTCATCATTAATTTTTAATTCTTTAACCCTAATGATTTTAGCTAAATTTACAAGATTATTTTCAGGTACATTAAAAAACAAGAAGTGTCTTTTTAAAAGTCGTACTCTATCACCAAGAAGAAAACCAAAGTTTTTTAAATCATTTATTAACTCTTGTTTATTTTTAGACATATGCGATAAATAGTCAATACATCTAATTTGATTTTCCTCAAAAATAATCTTAGCAGCAGATGTGTATATTAATTCATCAGAATGATAAAGACACAAAAAAATCTCATCAGGCATTTCGCTCCTTCTTATTTTGTTTAGTGTTTTGTTTATTTCATCTTTAGTCCATATTTCAATATCTGTGTGTACTCTTGTGTCACCTTGTCCTGCTTTTCTTGATCTTTTTTTCTTATAAATTTTCCCAATTATTTCTATAGATTTTGTAACTGTCCATGTATCAATTTTATTATAATCTCTTGTTATAATTGTTTTTAATCTATTTAAGAATGTCAATTTATGTTGAGGAAAAATATTATGTAGCGTTTTAAGTTTGTTATTAACCGAAATATCATCAAAAAGTGGAGCAATCATCTGTTTTATGTCTTGACTAATAAAATTATCAATAATCTCAAGTGCATAAATTGTGTTTTTTCCAATAATATTTTTTCTAATTAAAGTAATTATACGAGGCTCATACAAGAAACTTAATAATTTAAATAATGTTTCAAAATTATTATCTTTTTCAATATCAAGTGCTTGGTATAGCTTCAGTGTATTCCTTTCATTTTCGATATCAATAATTGAAGCATATATCCACAATATATTTTCTACAGTTTCTGCCAATTTTGCTTTAATAATTGAATATTCATTATCTTTTGCCTGATACCTACAAAAATAAAGTGCTCTTATTACAGCTTGCTGAATATCTCTATTTGGATAATTAATATGGCTTACAAGCAATGACCTAGCTTGAATTGAACCTACTTTTGCATAAATTTCAACAATACGCAACAAAACTGTTGGGTTTGTTTTATTGATGAAATTTTGATCTAAAGGTAATAAAATTTTTGCACCCAGTTCAATTAAAGTATTAATACTTACATGACAATATTTTTGAGATTTTAATAATTTAATTAATTCATTTATTAAAATTTCTGATTTGTTTTTTCCTGCAAGTTTTATTGCCGAATTTTTTATAACTCTATCATCGTCTTTAAGTAAATTAAGAATTATTTTTTCTGCTTTTTCATTCTTATTTTTAAATAGATACTTAATAATATCCAGTTTATCGGTTTTACTTAAATTTTCATTTGAGTTATTTATAATTTCTGGTTCTTTTCTTGTAATATTTGAATAATCAAGTGATGTTTTTGCAAGAAAAGCCAACTCCTTAATATCATTATGTTCTTCATTATTTATAATTTTTTCAATAGATTGCGACAAACGTCTTCGCCAAGTTGGGTCGATATTTCGTAAAATTGCTTTTTTAATAGCATCATCATTTCGTTCCAATAGCTGAGCTGCATATGGTTCTATTATTCTTGGATTCGTTTCGGATAGTATGGTAACACTTAGATTAACAATCTTACTATTGGGGTCTTTGAATTTTTTTGCAAGTATTTCGCTACCATACAATTTCTTTGATGTATCTCTTTTGAGAGTTTTGCTAAGTTCTGCCAAAACCTGTCTTATTTTTCCTTTATATGAATTATATAATTTTCTCGAAATGTATACCCATCCGATGAGTATAGGTAGGAAAAATAGAGGAAAATATTCAAGATTATATTCATTGCCAATTGACAGTAGTTTATTTACTATAAATAACAGAATACCAGCAATTGAAATAGATAATTGCATTACTGAACCAACCCTTGCTTGAACATTAAATTTTTGGTCATTGGGTAGCGGTTGATACAATATATTAAAAGCGGGGTCGTCTAAGCCTCTTCTTAATATTCGCTCTTGCGACTTGTTTAGAGTCATAAGAATTAGGAAAGCTATTGTAGCAACACCAAAAATTAAACCTATTCCAGCAGATATAAGAATTATACATGCAGACATTAATGGTAAAATTGTTAATCCCAGTTTTACTCCATACTTACTTAATAATCGACTAGAGAAATATGAGATAATTAGTTCTCCAATTTTTAATCCTCCATAAACTAATGCAAGAAATTGTGAAATTTGCTCGGGGGTTTTAAAAAGCTCATTCTGAACTTTTATACTTACCAAAAATCCAAAGTCAATTATGTAAATAACTGTCATTGACAATACTGCCGAAACAAAAATTAGTAATAAAAATTTTTGTTTTATTAAGCCTTTAAATCCTTTTGTATTATTATCTGTTTTTACCTTTTTACCTTTTTTTATCTTTTTATCGCCATTTTCATCTTCGTCTTCTTCTTCGTCTTCATCTTTGTAATTTATTTCAGGTACTCTTTTATATAATACAAAAAGGTTTATAATACTTAGTAATAAAAAAAGTACAGCAATAAATAGTAAATCATACGAATGGCTTAAAAGGGGCATTATCAGTGGTATTGCAAAATATCCTAATATTGATGCAATAACCCCTCCCATGTTCATTAATCCAAACAAGCGTTTTACTTGTATTAGATTTAAGAATCTTAGAGACAAACCTCCTGCTTCAATACCTACTAATGAAATAAATGGCCATGCCCAAATAAATACAAAAAAGCTAAGTATTTTAGGATCTACATAATCAAGAGAAACTCTTGATATTATTGTGATTATTAGCATGAATAAAAGAGCAACCAAAAAAAGAATTTTACCACTTACTTTCTTTTGCAAAAAAGAATATATGGTAGATAAAATCCAACCTGCAATTCCCGAAATTATATATGCAATAGGTAGTTGTTCTATACCATAGTTTTTTATAAAAACGGCGTTGGCTGGTACAAAATACAGTGCAATAAAAAGTCCTAAAAAAAATGAATGGAAAAATAGTAATGTAAATTTTTTTCCTTCATTTTGTTTTAAGTCAAATATTCTTATATAAAATGAGCTTATGCTTTTCATTTACCAACTTAATTATAAGATATTTAGATGTTTAATCTATCTAATTATTACACTCAATTAACATTTGAACCTGAATAATATGCAAATTTATAAATAATAAATATCAAAAAAAATTAATAGACTACTTGAATATTTACAATATATTAAAATACTATTATAAAATATTACAAAACCACTGATAACTAAGCAAATGTTCACATTAATTAATCTGTATGTATGTCAATTATTTGCGAAGCATCAACTCCTAAAATATTTATTATTTTTATCAATATTTTGTATTTGCCTGTTTTGGTATATTTGTGTGTTGTACTGGTCTTATAAAAATTAATAAATTACAACAATATTATTAAGTACTGTTACAAAAGTTTTTCGACATTCACCTATTCATAACTTGCGATTAAGTTTCCTTTGTACTAATGCGTAAGCAAATATAAATAGGTCGAAGACCTTAAAAACGTTTTTTTATTGATAACAAAATTATTCAAGTTTAAAAAAACTCATATAATCAGACAGTTTACATATATTTAATTTTTTTATAAAAGTATGCAAATACTATCAAGCCACAACAAAAAGAATTGAAAAGCCAACAAAATAATAATATTAACGTATATTTTCTTAAAAGAATATAAAAATTGAATAATTATTGTGTTCAATATTTCTTTCTACTTCTAAATCAATTTAAAAATAAAAAAGTAAAATTATTTTAACATATGTAAAGTAAAAAAGATAGAATAAACTAATTGTTTTTTATACCTTTATATTCATACTATAAAATATTGTTATTATAATTAAATTAATCAAATAATAAAATATAACTATGTTAAAAAAAATCACATTATTAGTTTTACTATTATCTTTATTATCAAATATATACTCACAAGATAATATTAAAAAAATACAGATTGAAGATTTGTGGACATATTATTCTTTTTATGCTCCAGGAGTAAGAGGTTTAAGCTCAATGAATAATGGTCTACATTATACAACATACAGTAGAGGAAAAATTCTTAAAAGTAGCTATAAGACTGGCAATGTAATAGATACAATTGTAGATATTAATAACTTGAACATAAGTAATTATTCAGCTTACAAATTTAATTCCGATGAATCGAAAATACTAATTGAAACAAATTATGAAAGAATTTACAGACGCTCGTATACTGCAACATATTATATATATGATTTAAAAACTAAAAAGATAACTGGACTATCAAAAAATAAAAAACAACAATTAGCAAGTTTTTCACCAAATGGAGATAAAGTTGCTTTTGTAAGAAAAAATAATATCTATATAAAAGATATTGAAAAGGATAACGAAATTCAAATAACAAATGATGGTGAATTTAATAAAATAATAAATGGTGCGCCTGACTGGGTTTATGAAGAAGAATTTGGTTTTAATAAAGCTTTTCAATGGTCGCCTGATGGTAAGTATATTGCATTTATGAAATTTGATGAAAGTAATGTTAAAACTTTTAGTATGACAGTATTTGCTGGTAAAAGACCTCTAATTAAAAAAAATGTATTATATCCCGAAACAAGAACATGGAAATATCCAAAAACAGGTGATGCAAACTCAATACTTACAGTTCATGTATATAATACAAAAACAAAAAAAACTAATAAAATGGATATTGGTGACGAAAAAGACCAATATATACCAAGAATTAGATGGACAAAGAATGCGGAAAAACTATCTATTATTAGAGTTAATAGATTACAAAACAAACTAGAACTTCTTTTATCAGATGTTAAAAACGGAAAGCACAAAGTTATTTATACAGATGAAAACAAATATTTTATAGATGAATCTCAATATGATGATATTATTTTCTTAAAAGACAAAAAGCATTTTGTTACAACAAACGAAAAAGATGGTTATAGACACTTGTATCTATATTCATTAAAAGGAAAATTAATAAGACAATTAACAAAAGGAAAATGGGATATTACAAAATATATTGGTTTTGATAAAAAAAATAAAATTTTTTACTATATATCGGCAGAAGAATCACCACTAAGACGGAGTGTATATTCTATTGGTTTTGATGGTAAAAACAAAAAGAAGTTATCAACAGCTATTGGCACAAATAATGCAAAATTTAGTAAAACTTATAAATACTACATTAATACCTTTTCAAATATAGAAACACCTACTTATGTAAGCCTTCATAGTGCAGACGGAAAGCTAATTAGAGTATTGAGAGACAACTCAAGAATTGCCGAAAAGGTAAAGAAATACGGAGGTGTAAACAAAGAGTTTATTAAGTTTAAAACATCTGAAAATGTTGAGTTAAACGGATATATGGTTAAACCTTATAATTTTGATAAAAATAAAAAATATCCTGTAATGATGTATCAATATAGTGGACCAAACTCGCAATCTGTAGATGATAGTTGGGATTTTGGTTGGGATAACCTATTGGCACAAAATGGATATATTGTTGTTGTTGTTGATGGGAGAGGAACAGCTGCAAGAGGCGAAGAGTTTAGAAAAATGACATATTTGCAACTTGGAAAATATGAGGTAATAGACCAAATTGAAACTGCTAAATATCTTGGCAATTTACCATATGTTGATAAATCAAGAATTGGAATATGGGGCTGGAGTTATGGTGGATTTATGACTTTGCTTGCACTTACCAAAGGTGCCGATTATTTCAAAATGGGAATATCAGTAGCTCCTGTAACAAACTGGAGATATTACGATAATATATATACTGAGAGATATATGCGAACCCCACAAGAAAACCCATCGGGCTACGATGATAATTCTCCTATTTTTCATGTTGATAAATTCAAAGGTAAATTACTTATTGTACACGGCAGTGCCGATGATAATGTTCATGTACAGAATACAATGGAATTTATTGAAGCAATGGTACAGGCAAACAAACAGTTTGACATGATGATTTATACAAACAGAAACCATAGTATTTATGGTGGAAATACGAGAGTACACTTATATAACAAAATGTTAAATTATATTTTAAATAATTTATAAAAATAAAAAAAAAGATATAATGAATTCAAAATTAATAAAATACCTAACAATTATATTTATATCAATAACAATTGTTTCATTTTCGTATACAATATTTATTGATGGTGATAAAGACGAAATTCTATTAGAAGCTATTACACAGACATTAATTTACAGGCATTATAATAACTTAGAAATTAATGATGATTTTTCTGAAAAAGTTTATAACCAATATCTAAATAAGCTTGATTTTGGAAAAAGATATCTTACACTAAAAGATATTAAAATGTTAGAATCATATAAATATAAAATTGATGATGCGATAAAAAGCAATAGTTATGATTTTTTTAATATTTCATATAAGCTTGTAAATGATCGCATAAAGGGTGTGAAAAAAATATTTACAGATATTTTATCAAAACCATTCGACTTTAATAAAGATGAGAATATAGAGATTGATATTGAAAAATATAATTTTGCTAAAGACGAAAAAGACCTTAAAGAAAGATGGAGAAAGTTGTTGAAGTATGAAACTATGATTGTTTTGGCAAGAAAAATAAAAAGCGAAAACAAGAAAAAAAAGGATAAAAAATCGCAAGAGCAACTCGAAAAAGAATCTCGCAAAAAAATACTTAAAACATATACTGATTGGCACAAGCGAATTGTAAAACATAATAGAAGCGACAGACGTAGCGATTTTTTAAATTCTATTGCTGGAATATACGACCCACACACTGAGTATTATCCACCAAAAGAAAAAGAAGATTTCGAAGCAAGAATATCAGGACAATACGAGGGAATTGGTGCTATACTTCAAGCATCTGGACAATTTATTAAAGTTGTACGTTTGTTTCCAGGAAGTGCATCGTGGAAACAAGGACAGCTAAAAGCAGGAGATATTATTATGAAAGTGGCTCAGGGCGGTAAAGAGCCAACTGATATTACTGATATGCGTATTGATGATGTTGTAAAACTAATAAAAGGGGCAAAAGGAACAGAGGTTCGACTTACTGTAAGAAAACGAGATAATAAAACAGTTGTTGTACCAATAGTACGAGATATTGTTGTTATGGAAGAAACTTTTGCTAAATCGGCAGTTATTAATAACAATAATAAAAAAATAGGATATATTAATCTTCCAGGATTCTATACAAGTTTTTCACACAAAGGTAGAAACTGTTCTCAAGATGTTGAAAAAGAAATAGAAAAGCTTAAAAAGGAAAATATAGAAGGAATAATTATTGACCTAAGAAACAACGGAGGAGGCTCATTACCTGAAGTTATTAAAATGGCAGGTCTGTTTATAGAAAAAGGTCCTATTGTACAAATAAAAACACAAAAAGGTTCGCCATACATATATAAAGACGAAGATGCCAGAATACAATATAAAGGAAAAATTATTGTAATGGTAAATACATTTAGTGCATCAGCGTCTGAGATTTTTGCAGCTGCAATACAAGACTACAATAGAGGAATTATTGTTGGCAGCTCATCAACATGGGGCAAAGGAACTGTTCAACGTATTCTTGATTTTGACAATTATATATCGGACAAATGGATAGATTTAAAACCTCTTGGAGCTTTGAAAATAACTGTTCAAAAATATTATAGAATTGATGGTAGCACAACACAAAAGCTTGGGGTAAAGCCAGATATTGTTATTCCCGATTTATATTCTAAAATGGAAATTGGAGAAAGAGAACAGAAATTTGCTTTGAGTTGGGACAAAATAGATGCTACAAATTATGCTAAATGGAAATATAATTACAATATTGATAGCCTAAAAAACAATAGTATAAAAAGAATGAGTAATAACGATGAATTTAAGCTCATTAAATCAAGTGCCCAAAGATTACATGAACTTAGCAAACGAACACATTTTTCACTAAACTTAGAAAAACATATTGCATACAACGAGAAACGCAGTAAAGATGATAAAAAAATTTTTGATATGACCGAAAACGTCCATAATTATAGTGTTTTTGCATCAAAAGTAGATAGTGATAAAAATAAAAATGATACTATTAAAATCGCAAGTAATAAACAATGGTACAACGAACTGAAAAAAGATATTTATCTGAATGAGACAGTTAAAATAATGAACGATATTCTTAAAAAATAAATGGCTCTTCTATCCTTTCTATGTAAGTTCTCGATAGTTAGGAAATTACGAATTATAAATTACGAATTACGAATTGGTTTACACTTGCTCTTATAAAAATACAAGCAAAAATAGTTTATTTAAGTTTTTTATTAGTTCCTAAAATGTTTTTTTATTTCGTTGGTAAGTTTTTTTGCTGAAAGGGCATAAGCATTAACATGGGGCAACGCCCTATGTATAAATGTATTCGTAAGCAAAAACGCCCTGAAAGATTAGCAAAACTTTGAGAAACTTTGCGTCAAACTTTGTGTAACTTTGCGGTTAAAAAGCGGCTAACTTAAAACTGGTAGCCTTAATTTTTATAAGCCCAGTTTTCACCTAAGTAGGTCTTCGTATAGAATCTACACTTTGCAAAGTTGTAACTTGTTGTAATTTTGGCGTAAACAAAATTGTTAATTGTCCATTATTCATTGTTAATTACTTAATATGATTCAAGAAATAATTACTTATATTATATTATTAGTAACAATATTGTATACAATTTATAGTGCATATTTTTTTTTCAAAAATACGCACAAAAAACAATGTAGTGGCTCTTGTGCCTGTGCAAAAAAACAGTGCAAAATATAAATGTTTTTTATATTGTACTGTTTATCAGGTGTAAGCAAAATTATTCATTGTCCATTATTCATTGTAAATTACTTATCCACCAATATTACTAAAATAATTTTTTTTGTTCAAAGTACCATTTAATGGTTTGTTTTCCATTGCCATCATTATAGCTTTTTCAACTCCAAGTTCTCTTACACTGTACTCAATATCACTAAATAAGCAGGGCTTTATTTTTCCATCGCTTGTAAGTCTTAATCTATTACATATGCTACACTTACCTCCTTCGCCTCCTTGTACTTTCCAAAATTTACCTTTTTCGAGATCCATCTCTCTTATATATCTTACTGTTAGTCCGTTTTCATTACAAAATTTAGTTACCATTTGCGCATCTTTTTCAGAAGAAGACTTTTTGATTACACAATTAATTTTAATAGGGGTTAAATCAGCTTTTTGAGCCATTTCTATTCCTTTCAACACATTATCAATTGTACCTATTCTTGTTATTTTACGAAATTTTTTAGGATTTAATGTATCAAGACTTATGTTTACTCTGTGTAAACCAGCATCTTTTAGCTCTTTTGCATATTTGTTTAACAAAACTCCGTTTGTGGTCATACCAAAATCGGTAATACCATCAACCTTAGCAATCATGCTAACCAAATCGACTATACCTTTTCTAACCAAAGGTTCTCCTCCTGTTATTCTAATTTTATTAACTCCTTTTGATGCTACAAATTTTACTACCTCGAGTATTTCGTTGTATCTCAATATATTGCTATGATGCATTGGTTTTACCCCTTCGGCAGGCATACAATATACACAACGAAAATTACATCTATCTGTAACAGAAATCCTAAGATAATTAATCTTTCTATTAAATTTGTCTAACATCTACTAATTCTCCTTTTTTAAGTTTTGTTTCACCAATATTAATTGAAATAATACCATCAGCTATACTTAATCCATTTATATGAGCAGAACCGTGATATTCAACAGGTTTCACTTCACCCTCATTTGTTATATTAACAGGTAACCACGACAATCTTTTAGCTTTTCTTCTAGTATATTCTACTGCCATTGGCATCTTTATTTTTAGTGGCTTATAATCATGTCCCATTAGTTTTAATAACAAAGGTTTTGCAAGTAGTTCGAATTGTGTAAATGATGACACTGGATTGCCTGGTAGACCAAAGCAAAACGTATTATTACCAACACCAAAAACGGTTGGTTTTCCAGGCTGAACTGCAATAGTCTGAAAAAGTAAATCAAAGCCTGCTTTTTTTAATATATCAGGTACATAATCATAATCGCCCATTGATACACCACCTGATAAAATTAGAACATCATTGTTTTCAATAGCTTTAGAAATCATTTCATATGTATCTTGTTCGCTATCTTTTGCTATTCCAAGATATTCAAAATCAACATTTATAGTTTGTAGTTGAGTAATTATTTGTATTCCATTACTATTTCTTATCTGTGTTTTTGAGGGTTTTTGGCTTGGCTCAACCAACTCGCTACCTGTTGCTATAACAGCTACTTTTGGTTTTCTGAAAACTTTTGGCTTATCGCAACCCACCGAAGCCAATACTGCTATGTGTTGTGCTTTAAGCAATGTTCCTTTTTGCAAAACCATTGCATCAGTATTAATATCCTCTCCTTTATAACATATATTAAGGTTTGATATACCTTTTGTTTCAGGTTTACAGGTATTTATATTTTTAGGTGAATATATATATGATATTTTATTATTATCTGCTTTTTTTGTATCCTCAACCTTAATAACACAATCTGCTCCTTGTGGAACCATAGCTCCTGTCATTATCTTAGCACACTGATTTTTACCAATTGTTTTTTGAGGATTTTGTCCTGCACCTATTATTTCAATAACTTCAAGTTCGTTATCAATATCAATTTGACGGCATGCATAGCCATCCATTGCCGACTTATCAAATGGAGGCATATCCATATCCGATTTAACATTTTCGGCAAGTACTCTGTTTAAGGCACTTGTTAATTTTATTTTTTCTATACCAAGTTCAGTAGCAGACTCAACTACTATTTTATATGCTTTTTCGAATAATATCATAATTTTTAGTTATTGCTTTTTTGGTCAATAGTCCATTTTTTATTACTAAATAAAAGACTATCTATATCAAAATTGTGTTTTTTACCATCAGTAAATATAATTTTATCTGCATATTTTTGCATCTCAAGAGCACTAGGTTTCATTGTATTAATAAACATACTTTTTATCATAAGAAAAACTCCCGGTTCAATTTCGCTTCTCAAACTATTTGATTCACATATTATCATATCATAATCACTTATTATATTTTTAAATTTCTCATATGCTTCGCAAATATATTGGTTTTTAACTTTTATACGAAATACTTTTTTTGCTCCTGCTTTTAACATTTTCGATGAATCTTCATCCGATAATGTGTCTTTTTCTTCAATGATTCTATATTTGTCATCTTTTAGTGGATTTTTATCTTTTCCATGAAAAAAACTATCGTTGTCGCGTATAGTTTTAACTTTTAATCCAACTATGTTATATTTATCACTAAATTTTTTAATAATGTTTATACTTAAATGTGTTTTGCCTACATTTCTTGTTGCTCCACCTATCATTAGCATTTCTGTTTTTTTTATCATCTTTTGTTTTTTTTAGGTATTGTTTTTGGCTTTTCTATCTTAGAAAATTACGAATTATAAATTACGAATTACGAATTGGGTTACATCTAAATATAAGTATTTTACAAAAAACAAATCGGAAAATTATTTTTTAATCTTTACTTAGGTTGATTAATTTTATTAAAAAATTTTTTTGTTATATTCTTTATTGCTAAATCAAAATCTTTTTTTAATTCATTATAAGCAATTAATAATTCTTTTGCTTCGCTTGTAAGCTCAGATTTTCCACCACTAATTCCTCCTCTGGTTTTTGTGATAAGTTTAAATCCAATTATTTCTTCAGTTTCTTTTAAGTTCCCCCATGCTTTTCTATAACTTATCTTCATTTTGTCAGAAGCTGCTTTTAATGAGCCTAATCTATTGATTTCGTCAAGAAGACAAAGCATTCCTTCACCAATTATATTTTTGTTATCGTTTGTGGATAACCAGATTTTATATTTTAAAAAAACATCATAATACAAAGAATTTTTTGAACCTGCCATTTTACTTTACGTTATGTTCAATAATACATATCGACAAAGATAATAATATTATACACTTGGGACAATATAATATTATAAAATTTAAAATTTTAAAAAAAATAATTTTGAGAATTATTATTTAAAATTTGAATTAGTGTGTAAAAAATATTACATTTACAAAAATAAATAAATATTTAAATAGAAATAATTCCTAAAAAAAGAACGATATGAGAAAATTAGCTTCTATTCAAAAAATAAAGTCATTAGAGCCAATAAAAGGTGCAGATGCGATAGAAAAAGCTCAAGTTTTGGGTTGGCAACTAGTAGTAAAAAAAGGCGAATTTAATGTAGGAGATTTGTGTGTTTACTGCGAAATAGATTGTTTAATGCCAGATAAGCCTGAATTTGAGTTCCTTAAATCTAAAAAAATGAGAGTTAAAACTATAAAATTAAGAGGGCAGGTTTCGCAAGGAATATGTTTTCCGCTTTCGATTTTACCCGCAGGTGATTATACTGAAGAGGGATTAGATGTAACTGAAGTACTTGGTATTGAAAAGTATGAGGCTCCAATTCCAGCAAATTTAGCAGGAGTAATGAAAGGTAGTTTTCCATCGTTTATTCCAAAAACAGATGAACCTCGTGTGCAGATTTTGCAAGATTTTATTGACGAATATAAAGGCGAAAAATGCTATATTACTGAAAAACTTGACGGTAGTAGTGTTACATATTACATGAAAAATAATGAATTTGGAGTTTGTAGTAGAAATTTAGAATTGATTGAAGATGATAAAAATTCATTGTGGAAAGTTGCTCGTGAATTAGACATTGAGAATAAATTGCGTTCACTAAATAAAAATTATGCCATACAAGGTGAAATTGTTGGTGAAGCTATACAAAAAAACACACTAAAACTTAGAGGACAAACAGTATTTTTCTTCAATATTTTTGATATTGATGCATACAAATATGTTGATTTTAATGAATTTATTTCTTTAATTGAATTACTAAGATTAACAACAGTACCGGTTGTAGACAATAAATATATTTTGGGAAATGATATAGAAGAACTTGTTGAAATGTCAGTAGCAAGATCACTTATAAACCCAAAGAGCTGGCGCGAAGGTATTGTAATTCGTCCCTATAAAGAACAGTTTATTAGTGGAGAACGGTTTTCGTTTAAAGTAATAAATCCTAAATTCTTATTGAAATACGATGGATAGTTTAAGAATAAAATTTTTAGATTTATATAAAATAAATAATCAACATATTGCCGAAATTAGTGATGCCGTAAATAAAGTTATAAAATCTGGTTGGTATATACTCGGTAATGAAACTTCAAAATTTGAAACATTATTTTCTGAATATTGTAATACTAAATATTGTATTGGAACGTCAAATGGATTGGCTTCGTTAATTTTAATAATAAGAGCATATAAAGAACTTGGCGTTCTTTGCAATGGAGATGAAATAATTGTTGCTGCAAATACTTATATAGCTACCATATTGGCAATATCCGAAAATAAACTAAAACCAATATTAGTTGAACCGGATATTGTAACTTATAATATTTCAGCTTTGGAAATTGAGAAAAAAATCACTAAAAAAACAAAAGCTATTTTAGTGGTTCATTTGTATGGACAATGTGCAAATATGAAAAATATAGATAAAATAGCTAAAAAATATAATCTAAAAATAATAGAAGATGCTGCTCAGGCACATGGTGCAATATACAATTATATAAAAGCCGGAAATTTGGGCGATGCTGCCGGCTTTAGTTTTTATCCGGGCAAAAATCTTGGTGCTATGGGTGATGCAGGAGCAGTTACAACAAACAGCAAAAAACTATATAAAACCATTATTGCATTAAGAAACTATGGCTCAACGCAAAAATATGTAAATGAGTATAAGGGACTAAATAACAGATTAGATGAAATTCAAGCAGCAATTTTACAAATAAAATTAAAATATTTGGACAATGAAAATCAAAAGAGAAGAAAAATAGCCAAGTATTACTTAAATAATATCAATAACAAACATATAATATTACCATCGAAAAATGGAAAGCATCATGTTTGGCACTTATTTGTTATTAGAACAAAAGAAAGAAATAACTTGCAAGAATATTTAAAAAATAATAATATCGAAACTTTAATACATTACCCAATACCTCCTCATAAACAATTAGCATATAAGGAATTTAACAACATAAAATTACCTATTACCGAAAAAATACATTCTCAGGTTTTAAGTATTCCACTAAATCTGGTTTTAAATAAAAAAGAAATTAAGTATATTGTAACAATTTTAAACAAATTTAATTGACATGGTTGATTGTACTATATTAATATTAACTTATAAAGGAAAACATCATTTAGAGCATCTTTTGCCTACTGTTGATGAAGCAATAAAAAATACACCCGATTACAAAATTGATGTACTTATTGTAGATAATGGTTACGATAAATTAACAAGAGAATTTGTTGAAAATAACTTTCCTCATTTTGGATTTGATTTTTCGCCACAAAATAACTATTTATACTCTTTGAACCCTTATGTTAGAATTATGGATTCGGAATTTGTATTTATTCTGAACGATGATATGAGGTTAGATATTGATATTTTAAATATTATAATTCCTGTTATAAAAAATGATGACAAAATTTTTTCAGTATCATGTAATGTAAAGGATTGGATGGGGGAATTTTCAACTGCATATCCAAGAGTTATGCAATACTCAAGGGCTTGGCTATCGTCAAAATGGGCTGAGGATAATATACAAAATGAGCTAAAATATACCCTGTATGGTGGTGGAGGGGCTGCAATATTTAGAACAAAAATGTTCAATGAATTAAGAGGTTTTTGTACATTGTATCGTCCAGCATATTGTGAAGACTTAGACCTTGGACACAGAGCATGGCAAAACGGATGGCAGAATGTTTATCATCCCGATGCTATAATATATCATAGAGAAGGAGCTACCATACATAATCAATTTGGAGATAGGGAGTTGAAATTGAAAATATATAAAAATCAAATATTATGGATGGTAAGAAATGCTAATATTTCAGGTTTTTTAATAAAGTTTATATTACTTATACCTATAAGAATAATTAGTTTATTATTTGTTGATAAAGATACTCATTTAGCATTTATTAAAGCCCTAAGAGATATTCCAAAAGCCATTAAGTATAGATTAAAATACAAAACAGGCATTATAAGTGACCATGATTTTATTGATAAACTAAATTCAGAATACACAGCACCAGATAAATATGTTGATAAAGAATAAAAATATACTAATAACAGGAGGAACAGGTTCGTTTGGAAACAAGGTTGCAAATTTTCTTAAAAGCTTTAATCCAAATAAAATAATCATTTATAGTCGTGATGAAAAAAAGCAATACGAGATGGAAAAAAAACATCCGTATTTTAGATATATTTTAGGAGATGTAAGAGACAAAGATGCAATTTTTAATGCATGTAAAAATGTAGATTTTATATTTCATGCAGCAGCACTAAAGCATGTTCCCGCATGCGAAAACAATCCTTATGAAGCAGTTAAAACAAATATTACTGGCTCATATAATATTTGTCAGGCAGCGATTTACAATAATGTAAAAAAACTTGTTGCTTTAAGTACAGATAAAGCAGTGAAGCCTATAAATGCTATGGGTATCTCCAAAAGTATGATGGAGAAAATAATAATAAACCATAATAAAAACAATTCGGATACTAAATTTTCGGTTGTTAGATATGGTAATGTTATGGGCTCAAGAGGTTCGGTAATTCCTTTGTTTGTCAAACTATTAAAGCGTGGCGAACGATTACCTGTAACTGTAGCCGATATGACTCGTTTTATGATGACTTTAGACGATTCTGTAAATTTGGTATTACATGCTATTACTCACACAAAAGGAGGAGAAATATTTGTTAAAAAAGCACCTGCTGTAACAATTATTGATTTAGCTAAAGCAATGATAAAGAAGTATGGAGATGGCGATATTTCTAAAATTGATATTGTTGGAATAAGATCGGGCGAAAAACTACACGAAACACTAGTTAATGAATATGAAATAATACGTGCAAATGAAAATGATGATTTTTATGAAATATTACCAGAGTATGAAAATCATTCAATATCATCAAAATATGAGCAAGGATATGAATACAGTTCTAATAATACTACCCAGTTGACAAGCTATAATGAAATTAGTAAATTGCTTGATATGATGGGAAATGTTGAATTATATATTTGATATGAATTTAAACGAAAAAATAATAATTGTTTTAGGACATAAAGGTATGTTAGGACAAATGGTTCTGAAATATTTTAAAAAAAAAGTAAAAAAAGTTATTACTCTTGATACATATTTTAACTATAATAATAGATTCAAATTTATTGAGGAAATAAAAAAGCACAATAATAGTATTGTTATAAATTGTATAGGTAAAATAAAACAAAAAACAGATAATAATGATGAAATAGTTTTTTCTAATACAATTCTACCAATAGAACTAACAAATACTTTGTTTCCAAACCAAATATTAATTCACCCAAGTACGGATTGTATTTTCGATGGAAAAATAAAAACAGAATATCCTAAAAACCACATAGCAAATGCAGAAGACACCTATGGTTGGTCAAAACAAATGGCAGAAAGTGTATTATTAAATAGAAATAATACAATAATTTTTAGAGTTTCATTTATTGGTTTAGATAATTCTGAAAACCCCAAAGGCTTGCTTTCTTGGTTTTTATCAAATTCACCAAATAGTAAACTTAAAGGCTTCACAAATCATTTTTGGAACGGTATTACAAGTTTAGAATTTTGTCATCAAATAGAAAAAGAATTACTTAATATTAAAAACGATAAATTTGCTTCAAAACTAATACAGACAGGAACAAAAGAATATTATAGTAAATATGATATGCTTTTGTTATTTCAAAATATTTTTAATACAAAGTATATTATAGAACCTTTTGAAACAGAAACACCAATTAACAGAAAGTTAATTCCTGATTTCTATTGTAAACCATTAAGAGAACAGTTAATTGAACTGAAAAATTTTGATTTATTAAACATTTGAAAAATAATTAGCAATATACTATAATTTGTATACATTTGGCTAATATAAATAACGATATGGGAAAATCATATAAAGAAGGAACTTGTAAAAGATGTGGTAAATTTACATATGTCAATGACCATCATATTATTCCAAAACGAGTAAAAAAGAAAAATAATAAAGAAACTGTACGTCTTTGTTTAATATGTCCCATAGAATTACACACTATTCTGCCTGATGAAAAACAAAATGAGGCATTTTATAAAAAATTTACTAATAAATGGTTATTAACAATAATTTTAATATTAATTGTTGGAATTACTATTTTTTCATGCAAATAATAAATTAAAAAAATGAAAAAAACAGAAAAAATTGGCGAAATTCTTTTAGAAACTGGTGTTTTATTAATCGGTGATATTGTAAATTTAAGTAAGCTAAATAAAGAAAAAATTACTAAAAAAGCGAGTTTAAGACACAAAAGCACAAACAAAATTTATGAATATCCAAAAGACTTTACAAAATATACTGATGTTTTGTTTGATAACAAAACTGTAAACCAATTAATAGAACTGGATATTTTAGAAGAAATAAATCAAAGTAATGAAACTGAGCTATCTATTAGTAATATAGTTAATAGTATAGAAGATAAAGGATATAAACAGCTTAAATTTGAAACAGGAATAACAGGAAAAGCATTAGCTTTTTTAAATACAAATGGCGAAAAGTTTTATCCGGTTTATGTTGAAACAACTGACAATAAAATTAATAAACTAACAATAGATTTCACTTGATATACTTTAAATGGTACAATTATTCAATGATACAATGGTACAATAGTTTGATTAATAATTGATAACAGTTTATTAATGTTCAAACTATAACCATTTAGAGTATAGTAATGAATAATTGAAATAGTGTAACAAGTCATAAGTTTCTTTAGTATTATTTGGACAAGATGTTGTGGTTTGAAACATGTCACATATTCTTACTTATGCGTCGCATGTTGTTTAAATTGCAATGAAAATCAATAACATAGCCTACTGTCGGCGTGGATTGGAGCCACACCGACAGTTTTAAACAGGCAATATGCAACAAACCAGTACATTATGATAAAACATTAACAGATTAAGAGTTTCTTGTGTTATTTTATTATTTGAACTGTTTAAGTAAAATCTTAATAATGAATTAATATTTTTATTTAATAATTAATAAAAAAATCATGTCAATATATAGTAATATTATTTTTATTTTAGCAACGAGTATAATTGTGGGAATTGTATTAGCAACTATAGTAAGCCTAATTGTATGGTCTGTTAAAAAAAAATCGCTCAACGGAAAAATTTATGCCGCTATTTGGGTAATAATTTTTGTTAGTGTACCAATATTGGCTCTTTTGGTTTTTTATATACCATATTTATTAATGTAGCAATAAGTACTATTACAAAAGTTTTTCGACATTTACTTATTAGTAACATTTTGATTAAATTGTCTTTATACTAATGCGTAAGCAACTATAAATAGGTCGAAGACCTTAACTTAAATATTATAAAAAAATGAAAGTAGGTTTATATTTTGGTTCATTTAATCCTGTACATTTTGGACATTTATCAATAGCAAATTATTTTTTAGAATTTACTGATTTAGAACAACTTTGGTTTATTGTAAGTCCTCAAAATCCTTTAAAAAAAAAAGCAAGTTTATTGGCTGATTATCATAGGTTAGAATTATTAAATATAGCTATAGGAGACTCTAATAAATACAAAGTATCGAATATTGAATTTAGTATGCCGAAACCCTCATACACAATAGATACTTTAAGCTATTTACAAGAAAAATATTCTAATAATGAGTTTGTTTTAATAATGGGTTCTGACAATTTACCAACTCTACAGAAGTGGAAAAATTATAAGGAAATTCTTGATAATTACTATATATATGTTTACCCTCGACCTAATAACGATGGTGGGGAATTTAAAAATCATAATAAAATAAATTTTTACGATGCTCCATTGATGGAAATTTCATCAAGTTTTATAAGAAAATCTATTAAAGATAATAAAGATATTCGCTTTTTTTTACCATTAAATGTGTATGAATATATTAAAGAAATGCATTTTTATGAAAAATAAATGTCTTCGACCTATTTAATGTGGCTTACGCATTTTTATAAGCCCAGTGTAAGACAAATTGATTAAGTTTATATATGTAATTATTTGACAGGATTTACATGATTAACAGGATATTACAAACATGTAAATCCTATAAATTTTGTCTAAATAATACCAAAGAAATTTATGACTTGTTTCAGTAGACTGCCAACTGAATACTGAATAATTATCAAAAAGTACAAATTTTGGAATTTTGTTTGTAGCTTTGTTTCACTATTATGAATAAATATCATGTATTAAATTATTTTTGAATTTCAATTAATACTAAAAAAAATGATAGGAAAAGTCTTAAATTTTTTCTTAGAAAATATTAATGAAGATAGCAAATCAATTGATTTTCTAAAAATAAAAACATTAATTGCTACATTACTTTCAGCAATAATTCTTATATCTTTATTGATAATTAGAAATTCTTTTCTAAAACAATTTATAGCTTCGATAATACCTGCTACTATATTTTTAGCAATTATTACTATGCTTTATTATTCGTATAGGTAAACATAAATTAGCTGGTAATATATTATCTTATGCTTTTACATTGATAATGATTTATTCTATGATTACAAATCCTATAAATTATAGTATTCCATATTTTCTTGTAGGACAATATTATGTTTTTTTTATTATAATTATTTTTTCAGCAATGTATGGAACCCGAACTACGCTAATTATTAATACTATTGCAATAATATCAAATAATAATTAACAAATGTTGCTGATAACATCATCACAAATAAATGAAACAATTCCTGAAATAATAAAAAGTGCAGAGCTTGTTAATAATATTATAAGTACTATAACAAAAGTCTTTCGACATTTATATTTTGTTAAATTGCGTATTATTAGAATGTTAAAAGAATGCGTAAGCAACATTAAATAGGTCGAAGACCTTATTTGCAAGTGAAGAGTAACAATGTGGAATTGAGATGATAAATATTTCTATACAACAACTTACTGAAATAACTAATGAAAATTCAGCATCAGCAGAAGAAATGTCTGTATCCGCAAAAGAACTTTCTGCTCAAGTAGAACAATTAAAAAATTTGATTTATATTTTAGAAACAAGAGATACAAAAGACGAAAAATTTAAAATTAAACAGAAAGTTAAACAGAAAAAATAAATTCACGAACAAAAAAAAGGTGGTTTTACAATTGATTTATCTATTGATGATGAATTTGATGATACTTCTGAAAAATATTAAACAATACAGATTTATAAATTTTATTTACTAAATATACTTAATTATGAAAAAATACACATACATTTTAATAGTAATATCTTTTCTTTATAGTTGCAATAACACAACACAAAGCAATAACAAAACGCAAACTAACGAAACAGATTTAAAAAATAGTGTAAACAATGGAGCTAATTCAGATGAAAAAAAACATCAATACTTAACTATTGAAGGAAATGATATTTGGGTTAGAGAAATATCTAAAACAGGTAAAGTTATAATGAAACTTAACACAGGTAATAAATGTATAATACTCGAAAAAGGAGAAGAGCAAAATATAAACGGTTTTATTGATAATTGGTATAAAATTGAATTTAACGAAAAACAGGGATGGGTTTTTGGCTCACAAACTTCTGTTAAGTCTCGAAAAAATGAAACAGAAGAGGACAAAAATAAAAAATTACAAGACACATACACCAAAATTATTGAAATTATACAGTCTGGTAAAACAGAGAAACTTAACTCTTTTTTTTATGATAAAAAAATGATAATTATCATTACTAATCCTGGTGTTTATACGGTTGGTCATTTTCATAAGAATTTGAAAGCATTACACTACCTACATAATAATATAAAAAATTGCAAGCTAAAATTTGAAATATGGCCAAAATTCCAAATGGAAAACGAAACGTGGTCGAAAAGTGGATGTTTTGCTGAAAACATTAAAAGTGATAATGGTGGGTTTTATAAAATATTCAAATCGACAGAAAAAGAGGCACTTGGAAAATTTTCCAAAAAGGAATTTCAAAAAGTAAAATTATTTGGACAAATTTCTTCGATACGTATAATTGATACTAAAATTATTACTCGATTTTATTTTACATACAAAAATGGTAAGTGGCTACTTTTAGCAGTTGATAATTCTGATTTTAGTGCTTAGGAAGTTATGATTTACGAATTAGAAATTACGAATTACAAATTGGTTTACACCTAATATATGTATTTTACAAAAAATAAATCAGAAAGTCATTTTTTACGATTCCTTAGTTCTACTTTACAAACTTAAATAATGCTAAAAATAAGAGGTTTAGCATTCAATTTATTTTAGTTCAAAAAAATAGTTAGTATTTTTAATCCCTATTTCTCAAGTTTTTTTGCCCTGAATGGGCATAAGCATTAACAAGGGGCAACGCCCTATGTATAAATGTATTCATAAGTAAGAACGCCCTGAAAAAGGCAAAAGCAATACAATAAAAAAAAAGAATAAAATTAGAATTAATAATATTGTTGTAATTTATTAATTTTTAATACTATATACCATACCTACGGTATTCAATATAATGCTATTTATTTTCCTGCGATTTACAATCGCAGGCTACAAACATATCAAGCCTACGGCTTTTTTCACAACAATGTACAAAATCAAACTCCTTTCCCTAAAAGTACATAATATTACATATTTTTGCATAAAGTGCCATTAAAAATATTCAAATAACATAAATTGCTAAAAATCAATACAGCAAGTGTGAACAAAACCGAACTGCACCCCAAATAATTGTGTAATTATATTATTTATGACCTAATATATTTTTTACTCTATACAACATTTTTTATTTTGCAAAATTTGTGAATTACTTCATGCAATGATTGTAAAAATTTAGCTAAGAATATGCAAAATTCTAAATATTTAGCTTGCTTTGCGTCTTTTGCGTGTTTAGTTTTGCGTACTTTGCGTGGAATTATAGCAATAATATTTTTTGTCGTATAGAGTAATATTTTTTAATAACCTAAATTGTTTAAATAATGAAAAAAGTTTTAAAAGTATTTTTAATAATTATAATAATTGGAGCAATAGGTGCCAGTGGGTATTTTGTATATACTAAATATATTTCCAAAAGTGAGGAAAGAGATGCTTTCAGCATAGTACCAGAAGATGCTATTTTTGTAATTGAAACTACAAATTTAACTAAAGGCTGGAAAGCAGTGAGTGATAGTAAAATATGGAAGCAATTATTGCTCAATAAGTCTTTTAGAGATATTGATGAATATATAAATATGGTAGATGATTACCTGAAAAAAAATAAAGCAGTAGATATGATTTTAAGTAATCGGAAATTGCTTATATCGTCTCACATGACATCGGGTGTTGATTGGGATTTTATTATAATTGCTGATTTACAAAATGTTTCGACAATAACAGGAGGGCTTAAAGGAGCTTTAGGTTTTGTTGATGGATTTAAGGTGGAGCAAAGAGAATACCAAAAAACTGAAATAATAGAACTTATTGATGAAAAGAATCCTAAAACAGTCATATATATGTCTATAATTGATAACTTATTGTTAGTAACTTTTACTGGAGAACTTATCGAAAGAGCTATCTCGACAAAAGATGACAAACATTGGAAAAAAAATAAAATTTTTCAGGAAGCCATAGCTGATTTGAGTAATCGCAAATTATTTAAATTTTATTTCAACTATTCACAACTAAACCCTTTTAGTAAAATTTTTCTTGAAACTGAAGAAGAAATGATTGGAGACATAGGCAAATCTCTTGGTTATACTGCATTAAATATTAATCTTGAAAATGAGAGACTAAGTTTCGATGGTTTTACCAATATTGATACAATTGCTTCATATATAAGAGCATTAGCATCAGTAAAACCTGGAAAAATGAGAGCTTATGAGATTTTGTCTGACCAAACAGCATTCTATTTTTCAATGGGTTTTGATGACTACAATGTGCTTTATAGAAATCTTATAAAAGAATATGAATCGGACAATGCCGAAGATATGGAAGACATCAACAAGGGTATAAATTTGGTTGAAAAGCTTTTAAAAATAAATATACAAAAAGACCTTTTTGATTGGTTTGGCAACGAAATAGCTTTTATAAAACTTCGACCCAAAAACAGTACACGAATAGAAGATGTTGTAGTTGCAATTCATGCAAAAAATATTGATGATGCTAAAGCCGGAATGGGACGTATTACAAAACAAATTCGCAGACGTAGCCCTTTGAAATTTGAAATAATAAATTACAATAATTTTGAAATAAACTATTTGGAACGCAAAGGTTTGTTTAAATTGTTTTTTGGAAAACTTTTTGCAAGTCTCGAAAAACCATTTTTTACATTCATTGAGGACTACCTTGTTATGAGTAATTCAAAAGAAACACTAATGGAGGTAATTGATGATTATATAAAAGGAAATACATTATCGCACAATAAAGGATTTATGGATTTCAAAGACGAATTTGAGGTGAAATCAAATATTACTTTATTTGTTCAAATGCCAAAAATATATTCTAATATGTATTTTTACAGCAATGAACAAAAACGTAAATCAATAAAAGAGAATAAAGATATTATATTGAGTTTTACAAGAATAGGTCTTCAGCTTACATCGGAAGGTGATATTATGAAAACATTGATGATAGCCGACCACGATGAAAACTCATTTATGAATGAAGAACTCGAAAAATTTGAAAAAAAGGCTTACAATGATTTGTTCACAGAAGAGTATGACTCATTGAGATTCAAAATTATTTTACCTGATAGTATTGTAAAAGATGGTCAATACAAAACTTATTATGCCGATAGCAGTACTATAAAATTTGAAGGAACAGTTTCCAGTAATCAATTAAATGGATTATGGCGAACATATTATAAAAGTGGAAATTTACGTAGCTCTGTTAATTATAAAGATGGAAAAGCTGATGGAAAGGCGTATTTTTATTATGATGATGGAAAACAAACTAAAAAGTCAGAGGTTCTTTTTGAACAAGATGTTGTTGTCGATTTATACCAAGAATTTTTTGAAAACGGCACACAAAAAACTACCTTAAACTACAAAAATGGAAAACTACACGGTGATGCAGAATTTTATTATAAAAATGGTAAGCTAAAAATAAAAGGTAAATACAAAAAAGGATACAAAAAAGGAAAATGGAGATATTACGATGAAACTGGTAATGTGTACAATAAAGAAAAATTTAGAAAGGGTATGAAAAAATAAACTTCTTAGATTTCAAATTTTTTCAAACTGTGCAATCAAAGTCCGTAAGGACGACAACTATTGTTAAACCACGATGATAATCGTGGTATTAAAAGAACTTCAGAACTCACAAAAAGCGTCAAATTGAACAATAATAATGGCAAATTAAAATGAAAGATTTATATTGGATATAAAATATCGAATATTGGGCAAGTTTCATTTTTGATATTTTTTTAGTTAACAGTTTAAAAAATAGATGAAAAATTTATAAATATATGAGAGTTAAATATAAATAATATGCTCTCAAATGCCGTAGGCATGGACTATTTGCCTAATTT
>JAOZVK010000274.1 GCA_029938185.1 Bacteroidales bacterium
TTACTTTTTGAAATACCATTTATTATATATCTTGCGTAAGCAACATTAAATAGGTCGAAGACCTTAAGTCACATTAAATAGGTTGAAGACCTTAGTTTCCAATATACGATTTTAATTGGGGGGTATAATATACTTTATATTCGCCATTATTGTCCGAATATATAAGATAAGCATCAATATGTTCCAATTTGTTTATCAAAGCTTTAGCTTTTTCTAAGCCTAATACCATACATGCTGTAGCATATCCATCGGCATCCATGCAATTGTCTGCAATTATTGTAGCACTCAATAAATTATGTTTTGCCGGGTAGCCAGTTTTGGGATTTATCGAATGAGAATATTTTAATCCATTTTCTTCATAAAATTTTCTGTAATTTCCCGATGTTGCAAGCGATTTGTTACTTAATTTAAGTATAACTTGTAACTCTCTGTTTGTTTGGTTAGTGTTTTCGATAGGCTTATCAATTCCAACACGCCATAGTTTGTTTTTATGGTTTTTTCCTTTTGCTTTAAGCTCTCCCCCAATTTCAACTAAATAATCGTGTATGTTTTTAGATTCTAAAAATTCACCAATTACATCTACAGAATATCCCTGAGCAATAGCATTGACATCTAACATAATACTTGGGTGTGATTTAGTTATGCGATTATCTACAATTTTTATTTTATCCATTCCAACAAATTGCAATAAACTATCTACAAGGCTACTATCAATAACTGATTTTTTAGACAAACCAAAACCCCAAGCATTTACCAATGGTGCTATTGTTATATCAAAAGCTCCATCTGATAGTTTTGTTATCTCCTGCGATTTTTTAATAATTTCTATAAAATAGTTGTCAAGCTCAACATTATTATCATTTTTGTTTATACGAGAAATAATCGACTCTGCTTTATATGTTGATAATGACAAATCAAAATCATTAAGTATTTTTTCAATATCATCTTTATAATTTTGATTATTAATATCTTTATATATAATGCTGTATGTAGTACCTTGAGCAAAACCTGTAATTTTTGTGTAACTATTTTTTGTTTCTTTTTTCTGATTACAAGATGTTACTATAAGAATCGAAATAATAAAAATAATTTTTTTCATGCGTATATTAAATAGGTCAAAGACCTCTTATTTTTTATTTTTGTTACTCATTTTAAATAAAGTTTCTTTTTCTTTTTTTGTCAAACTATCGTAACCCGACTTCGATATTTTTTCTAGTATTATATCAATATCATTTTGATTATTATTTTTATATTCATTGTATTCCATATCGTCTTTTGGTGGTTTATCTTGTTTTTTATCATATGAAACTTTCATTTTGGGCTTAGAATTGAATATTGAAAAAATATTATCCATAAAACCACCAAATCCTTTTGTTATATCTTTTTTCTTATTTTTTAGTTGATAAGTAAAAAGAAAACCAAAAGCTGCCCCTCCGAGATGTGCAATATGTCCACCTGAATTTTCGGAAGTAATACTGATTAAATCTATAACAACAACAACTATAGCAATAAATTTAAGTTTAACTTTGCCAATAAGAACAAGTTGTATTGTATAGTTGGGAACATAATATGATATTGCTATTGCAATTGCCATAACCGAAGCTGATGCTCCTAATGCAATTGATTTTTTATAATAACTTTCGAAAATAGGAAAAATATTAAATGCAAGTATGAAAAATATTGCACCAGCCAAACCACCTAATATATACACATTTAACAATTGTTTTTTTGTTAAATACTGTAAAAAAATCTTTCCAAACCAATACAACCATAACATATTAAACAAAATATGTATTATATCGTATTGTAAAAACATATATGTTATCAGTGTCCATGGTCTATAAATCAAAACATTTAAATTGGCTGGAACTGATATCCATTTTAAAATCTCACTATCTGGTTGTGCAACACTTGGATTAATTACAATATATATTACAACAATCAAATGTACTAAAAGAAATATTACAATATTGATAAACATAAGTTTTAGAACAATATCGCTATTTTTCGCTATTTTTTTTATTTCATTTATGATATCCATGGTTTATTATTATTTTGTTTTTGCCAATATTTAATTAATATAAATCCAAAAATCATTCCTCCCAAATGGGCAAAATGTGCAACATTATCACCTGATTGATTTGATACACCCATAAATAATTCGGCTGCACCATATATCATTACAAAATATTTTGCTTTAATTGGTATGGCAAAATATAAGTATATTACAGAGTTGGGAAACAGCATACCAAATGCCAATAAAATACCAAATACTGCTCCTGATGCGCCAACCACAACAGGTGCATTTTGGTAGTCGATTCGATATTGCTGCATAAAATCAATAGATTTTGATAAAGCTCTATCAGGAGAACTCTTTAGAAGACTATTGTAGGTTTCAATAAAAGCATTTAAGTTTCTGTGTATATCTGCCGAAACAACCTTGAAGTTTTCCGATTCCATAAACATTTTAAAATCATCAGTTGATGGTTTGGCTAAATATTCATCAATAGCACTCATTACTGGAGAAATTTCAAAATATACTACAATTGAATGAATAAATACTGCTCCAATTCCTGTTACTAAATAGTATATTAGAAATTTTTTTGGCCCCCAAACTGTTTCGAGTGTTTTTCCAAACATCCAAAGGGCAAACATGTTGAAAAATATATGTGTAATGTCTCCATGCATAAACATATATGTAAATAACTGGTAGGGTTTAAATTTTTCGGAATAGATATAATGCATTCCAAGAATATCAACCAAATCGTATCTATACACACTTTGTAGTGTGAAAGATGCTAAAAAAAATAAACCATTTATTATCAATAAATTTTTAACAATTGTTGGTAACATTGTAAAGTTACCTGGTCTGTGTTCGTTCATTATAATATCTAATTAAATACTTAGCAATAAGTGCTATTAATAGTTGTTTGTATACTTTAAATGGTACAATTATTCAATGATACAATACTTTGATTAATAATTGATATCAGTTTATTAATGTTAAAACTATAACCGTTTAGAGTATATACGATTCTATTTAGATAAGAGACCTTAGGTCTAAAACTACAATTTGCAAAGATAAATAATATATTATGTGTAAGCAATATTAAATAGGTGGAATACCTTAATTTAACATCTTTTGAAAATCTTCAATACTTATAATACTAATTATCAGTTTTCCAGATGGTGAATATTTAGGCAATGTACAGGCAAATAAATTATCGACCAATTCTTTTATTTCTTTATTTTTTAGCGAGTTATTATAGTTTATTGATATAGATTTTGCCAGTGATTTTGCCAGATAATCAATTAATTCCTCATTGGGCGATAGCGAATATTTTTTGTATGAACTCAAAATATTATATAACAATTCTTTTGAATTAATATTAGAAACAATTGCTGGACTTCCATTTATTGCAAAAGTATTTTTTCCAAATTCTGATATATCAAAGCCAAGTTTATTTAATTCCTGAGATATATTTTTTAGTATTAAATAGTCGGACATTTCAAACTCAATTGTTTCGGGAAATATCTTTTTTTGCGAAAGTTGATTATTATTTTTCAATGATTCTTGTAATTTTTCATATGTTATTCTTTCAAATGCTCTTTTTTGGTCTATCAACATTAATCCAGATTTAACTGGTGTTAATATATATCTGTTTTTTATTTGAATTGAATCTACTTTTGTTTCGCTTTCATTATCAAATTTACTTTGAACATATTTTTCTTCGTTTTCTGTTTCGCCAATATTGCTATATAGCTTATTCCAATCTTCGATATTTTCGATATTTTTACTATCTTTTTGTTTAAATGGATTGTAACTATAATTTATATTTACTTCGGGTGGTTTTACATTATATTTTTCCGAAGATACAGGTATTTCAATTTGTCCTTGTGTATCAAAATCAATTGATGGCACAATATTAAATTTCCCTAATGATTCTGTAATTGCAGATTTTAGAATTTGAAAAACAGCTTGTGCATTTTCAAATTTTATTTCTGTTTTGGTCGGGTGAATATTTATATCAATTGCATTGGGATTTAATTCAAAAAACAAGAAATAAGATGGATACATTCCTGGTGATAGTATTTTTTCGTATGATAGCATTATTGCTTTATGGTAATATGGACTTCTCATAAATCTTTTGTTTACAAAAAAATATTGCTCACCACCTATTTTTTTAGCTTTTTCGGGTTTACCAATATATCCGTATATTTTCACTACACTAGTCTCTACTTTTATAGTAATCAGGTGTTGGTTAATTGATTTTCCAAACAAACTTATAATTCTTTGTCTTAGTTTTGATGAATATGTTTTGATTAGTTCAGTATTGTTATTACTAAAACTAAACTCAATTTCGGGATTTGCTAATGCAACTCTATATACCTCATTTATAATATGTTTTAATTCGGTTGAATTTGTTTTTAAAAATTTTCGACGAACAGGTATATTATAAAAAATATTCTTTACTAAAAAATTACTACCATTTGAACAACTAATCGCATCATGGCTAATTAGTTCCGAGCCGTGTATAGTAATTTTTGTACCTAACTCGTTTTCATGCGTTTTTGTTTTCAGTTCAACCTGAGCAATTGCAGCAATTGAGGCAAGAGCTTCGCCTCTAAATCCCATAGTATGAATAGCAAACAAATCGCTTGCTTTGTTAATTTTTGATGTAGCATGTCTTTCAAAAGCCATTCTTGCATCAGTTTCGGACATTCCACAACCATTATCAATAACCTGAATCAAAGATTTTCCCGAATCTTTAGTAATTATTTTTATTGAAGTACTACCCGCATCTATTGAGTTTTCGATAAATTCTTTGACAACAGAAGCCGGACGTTGAATAACCTCTCCTGCTGCAATCTGATTTGCTACCGAGTCGGGAAGTAAGTTTATAATATCCATATTTTTATACTTTAAATGGTTTCAATTTGGTCTTCTACCTTATTATGTTGCTTACACATTTTGTTAAGATTTTTATAAAAACCAAATTCTTTAGATAATTTGGCTACCCATCAGAAGTTGGACAGTCTTGTTTATCAGGTGTTTCGTAACAGGATAAAAATCAATCCTGTTAATCCTGTCAAAAAATAAAATAATATGTCCAATACTATACGTGTAGCCGATAATTTAGTATACTTTGAAAAGTATAATTATTTCTGAATTTTGCACAATTATATAAATTATATTCTCTTATTAAAAAAAATAAAGGCTTTTAAAGTTTATTTACGTATAAATTTATTAAACCATGTAATTTGTAGATATACTTTTTGTATATTAGCGACATTAAATATAATACAAAGTATTATATTTATTATTATCATATTTTATATATTTACACATAAAAATTTATCAGTATGAAAAAACAAAAGTTATTTTACATTTTAGTAATTGTTATATCTGTTTTTTTTGCAAATTGTGAAAAAGATAGTGATGACGATAACAAAAAAGAAAATCAAGAAGAAGAACAAGGAGCAGATAATCGTCAGCAAGTAATTGATGATTACAATAATGTATACTTAAAATCGGCAGTATCATCAACAGGGTGGGATGGAGATGTTAGCAACTGTAAAGAAGGAAGTGTTTCTGACGATACTCACGAAAAAGTTTTACAAAGGATTAATTATTTTAGAAAAATGGTTGGTTTACCTGCTGATATTACTTTTGATGATAGTTGGAATACTAAATGCCAAAAAGGAGCATTAATGATGAGTGCAAACAGAAGTTTAAGCCATTATCCTCCTAAAAGTTGGAAGTGTTATACTGATGATGGTGCCAAAGCTGCAGGAAAATCTAATATAGCTCTTGGTACAAACTCAACTCGTTCTATTACTGCATTTATGAACGATTATGGTAATGGTAATGAAGCCTGTGGGCATAGAAGATGGATTATATATTCGAGAGCAAAAACTATGGGACATGGCTCTACTAGTAATTCTTGTGTTTTGTGGGTTATTGGTGGTAGTGGTTCAGCTCCAACAGATATGCCCGATTTTATTTCGTGGCCTCCAAAAGGATATGTTCCTAGTCCTTTAATATTTGGCAGATGGTCGTTGTCTGTACCCTCAGCTGATTTTTCAAATGCAACTGTCAGTATGACTGATGAAAATGGTGGTAAGATAGAAGTATCTATTATTTCAACGAAAAAGGGCTATGGCGATAATGCTATTATGTGGGTACCTTCTGGAATTAAAAAAAGTGAAGCTGTTGATATTAAATATAATATAACCGTTGCAGGAGTAAAACTTAGTGGAGAAACAAAACAATATGATTATTCTGTTACTATTGTAAATGATTTTAATTAAGTGATTTGTTGGCAGTCTTCAGCCATTTTTGCTCAGTTCTCAGTCTTCAGCCTTTTTTTTGCTACGAATTTTTCTCTTGCGTAAGCAGGCTGTCAACAGCTGGCTGCCATTGTGGATATCCGTCCTACCGCTCCAAGCGGTCTGACGGGTTTTGTTTCGCTTGAGGGCTTTGGTTTATTAGGAGGTTTGGAGGTGGTCTTATAAAATACGAGCAAAAATAGCTTATTTAAGTTTTTTATTAGTTCCTAAAATGTCTTTTTATTTCGTTAGTAAGTTTTTTTGCCCCTACGAGGGCATAAGCATTAACATGGGGCAACGCCCTATGTCTAAATGTATTCGCAAGCAAAAACGCCCTGAAAGTAATTTGATTTAATTAAGGTTTTCAACCTATTTAATGTGGCTTATGTATTTTTATAAATTGCTATCATATAGCAAATTGTACAAAAACCAAATGCCGAAATTTTTTTGTAAGACTACTTAATTGTTATTATAGTGAAGCCCCCTTATAGCTTACAAAGCTACAATTTATGTTTGATATTTATTGAATTGTTTAAAACTTTTTTGCATACAAAATATTTTTTTATACTTTTGCATGCAATATTCTATATATGTAGATGTATAACTTAATTATTATTAAAAAATGGAATTATCAACAAATTTAAATCATATTGTTTCAGAAAAACAATTTAATGAAATTATTTCAACAAATGAGAATGTTATGATTTGCTGTGGTCGTATGGGCCCAATGTGTATGCCTGTATACAGTATTATGGAAAGCCTTGAAGGAGAATACAAACATGTTAAGTTTTATGATATGGCATTTGATACTCCAGATGCACATGTAATCAGAAATTTACCTGAAGCCAGAGGTTTCATGGGATTACCATTTACTGTTTATTTCAAAAATGGAAAACTTGCAAAGGCTACAAGTAGTATACAATCAATGGAGCAAGTAAAAAGTATTTTAGACTCCGAGTTAAGTAAATAATCATATCCTTTACTAAGTTATTGGAACTTTCCAAAAGTTTTAAACTTTTGGAAAGATAAATTTTCAAGCTTTTTTTTAAGTCGTCTTACAAAAGTTTTTCGGCATTTGTTTTTATACAATTAACTACATTACAGTTGTTTGTAAGAATGCGTAAACCACATTAAATAGGTCGAAGACCTTAGTATAAATAGTTAGGAAACAATAGAGTAGGAGAGGAGTTAAACTTTATTAATATATTGTACCATTTAAAGTATATCAGTTAATTAGTGTCTATCATAAAGTCAATAAGATCGCAAAGCGATGACCTAATTGGTAACCCACGATGGGAATCGTGGGCTGATAACAAGCCAATTACAGAAATGCCTTTAGGCATGACCTGGTCTTATAAAAATACGAGCAAAAATAGCTTATT
>JAOZVK010000275.1 GCA_029938185.1 Bacteroidales bacterium
TTACTTTAATTCTATGATTAGAACTACTTGAAAAACAAGACTGTCCAACTTCTGAAGGGTAGCCGACCTGTGCAATCAAAAGTTCGATAGGACGAACTATTGTAAACCCTCAACAATAGTTGCAGGAATAGAGCAAAATAGGTTGTCCCTTGAGGGACTTTATGTTATAAGTTCTCTTAATACCACGATTATCATCGTGGTTTAACAATAAGTAGTTTTACAAAAGTTTTTCGACATTTATTTTTGTACAATTAGCTATATGGTGGTCTTATAAAAATACGAGCAAAAATATCTTATTTAAGTTTTTTATTAGTTCCTAAAATGTTTTTTTATTTCGTTAGTAAGTTTTTTTGCTGAATGGGCATAAGCATTAACATGGAGCAACGCCCTATGTATAAATGCATTCGTAAGCAAAAACGCCCTGAGGCAAAGACCTTAGTTGTCGTCCTTACCGACTTTTGATTGTACAGTTTGTATATCTTACAAAAAACAAATCGGAAAGTTATTTTTTAACGATTCATAAGTCATATATCTATTTAATGCTTGCTGTATATTATTGTGATATAATTTATTATATGAATATAAATGATATTTTTTTAATAAGCTTACTTAATATCCAATATTTACTATTTCTTAATTTGAAATCAATCAAGCTATTGTTATTTTACATATAACACTAAATATTAACAAATAACATATATTTATATTTTTTTCAATTTAGATTTTTAAATATAATTTTATATTAACTGTTTAATTTTTGTAATTTTGCACCGTGTTACTATACTATAAATTTGGAGGCTACCCGGTCAGAAGTTGGACAGTCTTGTTTTTCAAGTAGTTTTAATTATAGAATTAAAGTAAAGATTAGCGAAACTTTGTGTCAAACTTTGTGTAACTTTGCGGCTAAAAAGCGGCTAACTGGCTACCCGTCAGAAGTTAGACAGTCTTGTTTTTCAAGTAGTTCTAATCATAGAATTAAAGTAAAGATTAGCAAAATTTTGCGAAACTTTGCGTCAAACTTTGTGTAACTTTGCGGTTAAAAAGCGGCTAACTTAAAACTGATAGCCAATTTTTGTAAGATAATTTAATAGAGTTTTTATATTTAAAAATACTTAATTTTAGAATACTAATCCTTAACCCCAAATAATATGTCATTAATTACAGATAAAATTATTGGTGAAGCTTTTACTTTTGACGATGTATTACTAATACCTGCATATTCAGAAATTCTACCAAAAGAAACATGTGTTAAGACAAAATTCAGTAGAAATATTGAATTAAATATACCAATAGTATCAGCAGCAATGGATACTGTAACAGAGTCCGAGTTGGCAATTGCAATAGCAAGAGATGGAGGTATTGGTGTAATACATAAAAATATGAGTATTGAAAATCAAGCTCATCAAGTAAAAATTGTAAAAAGAGCCGAAAATGGAATGATTATAAATCCAATAACAATTGGTAAGGATAATAAAGTATCAGATGCTTTGGATATAATGAAAGAATATAAAATAGGAGGGATTCCTGTAGTTGATAATAACAAAAAACTGATAGGAATTGTAACAAATAGAGATCTTCGTTTTGAACAAAATTTGCAAAAGCCTATATCTAAGGTAATGACAAAAGAAAATATTGTTAAAACAAATCAAAAAACTGATTTAAAAAAAGCAGCTTCAATCTTACAAATAAATAAAATTGAAAAACTACCTGTTGTAGACGAAAACAATAAACTTATAGGTTTAATTACATATAAAGATATTACAAAAGCCAAGGATAGACCAATGTCATGTAAAGATAAAAAAGGACGTTTGAGAGTAGCAGCAGCAGTTGGAGTTGGAGGCGATTCAGAAAAACGAGTAGCTGCATTAGTAAAAGAAGATGTTGATGCAATAGTTATTGATACTGCGCATGGACATACAAAAACTGTAATAGAAGCATTAAGAAAAACAAAGAAAAAATATCCAACTATCGACATAGTGGTTGGAAATATTGCAACAGCCGAAGCCGCCATTGATTTGGTTAATGCAGGTGCCGATGCTGTTAAAGTAGGTATTGGCCCTGGTTCGATATGCACAACAAGAATAATTGCAGGAGTTGGATTTCCTCAATTATCAGCAATTTATAATATTGCTGATGCTCTAAAAGCTACGGGAATTCCTATTATTGCAGATGGTGGAATTAGATATTCTGGGGACATTGTAAAAGCTCTTGCAGCTGGAGCTTTCTCTATAATGGCAGGCTCATTGTTTGCAGGAGTTGAAGAATCGCCTGGTGATACAATTATTTATCAAGGTCGTAAATTCAAATCATACAGAGGAATGGGATCAATAGAAGCAATGCAACATGGCTCAAAAGACAGATATTTTCAGGGTGATGAAGATGATATATCAAAATTAGTTCCCGAAGGGATTGTAGCCAGAGTTCCATACAAAGGTACTTTAGAAGAAGTTATATTCCAAATGATTGGAGGATTAAGAGCAGGTATGGGATATTGTGGAGCAAAAAATATTAAAAAATTAAATAATGCCAGATTTGTAAAAATTACAAATTCGGGAATACTTGAAAGTCACCCGCATGATGTTACTATTACGCGAGAAGCGCCAAATTATAGTAGGTAAGGTCTTCGACCTTTTTAATGTTGCTTACGCACATAATATAATTTCTACTAAATTAGTTATAACGAAAAGTATTAGGTTTTAAATTATGAAGAATATTTTACTAATTATCATTACTATTTTTTTAAATATAACATTTTCTTATTCACAAGATATTTTACTAACTGTTAATAATGAAAAATTTACAAAAGATGAATTTTTAAGGATTTATAAAAAAAATAATATTTCCAATAATAAAAAATCCATTGATAAGTATTTAAATCTTTATATAAATCTAAAACTCAAAGTTGCAGAAGCCAAAAGTTTAGGTTTAGATACAACTACTGCTTTCCGAAACGAACTAAGCTATTATAGAAGTAAAGTTTCAATGAATTATATATTTAAAAAAGAATTATTCGAAAAATTAGTAAAGGAAGCATATGATAGACTTAAAACAGAAATAAGAGTAAAACATATTTTTATAAATGTTGATAAATATGCTTTACCACAGGATACTTTACGAGCCTACTACAAAGCACTTAAAATAAGAAGAAGATTGATAAAAAAAGAATCTTTTGCTAAAGTAGCCAAAGAAACTTCGGACGACCCAATGGCAAAAACAAATGGTGGAGACCTTTGGTATATTAGCGCATTTGAATCGCCTTATGAATTTGAAAATTACATTTATAATACATATTCTGATAGTTATTCATATCCAATCAGAACAGATTATGGCTATCATATTATTAAAATTTTTGATAAAAGAAAAGCTTTTGGACGTATTAAAGTATCACATATAATGATTTCATTGTCCGATAATTCAGATAAAACAAACTCAGTTGCAGAAAAAAGAATAAACGAAATATACGGAAAACTTAGAAAAAACGAAGATTTTGCTAAACTTGCCGAAAAACATTCTGAAGATAAAGGTACAGCAAAAAATGGAGGTATTTTACCTTGGCTAACAAAAGGGAAAATTGTGAAAGAGTTTGAGTTAAATGCATACAAATTAAAAAAAATTGGAAGTATATCAAAACCTTTCAAAACAAAATTTGGATGGCATATTATAAAATTAATAAATAAAAAAGGAATTTTGCCGTTTAATAAAGTTGAAAAAAGACTGAAAAATGAAGTTGAAAGAAGTCCTCGTTCTGAAAAGCATAAAAAGTATGTGATTGAAAAATTAAAAAAACAATTCAAATATTCTCAATTTAGTGTAGGATTAGATGAATTTTATTTTATTATAGATAGTACAATTTTTAAAAAAAAATGGATACTCGAAAAATCTAATAATATTAAGGAACCAATGTTTAAGCTAAATAATAAAATATATAAGCAAAATGATTTTGCAAAATATTTATTTGAAAATCAAAAAATAGAAAGCAGAATTCCTATTAATACTTATGTTAATAAAAAATATAGTGAATATGTAAATAGTTTAGTTGTTGATACGGAAGAAAAAATGCTTGAAAATAAAAATATTGAATTTAAATATCTAATGAATGAATATTATGATGGAATACTTTTATTTGAACTAACTGATAAACTAATATGGTCTAAGGCACTGAATGACTCCATTGCACAAAAAAAATATTATCGAAAAAATAAAGAAAAATATATTGGAAAATGGAAAATTGATGCATCAGTTTTTTCATATACCAAAGAAAAAGAATTTGAAAAAGCAATAAAACTACTAAAAAAAAGAGATAGAAAAGATTATTCTGACGAATATATAGTATCAAAAGTTTCTAAATCGGATAACGAAAGTTTTAAATTGGTAGAAAAAAGTATATTTATCGAAAATAAAGACACATTATTAAACCCTGTTTTTAATAAAATCAAAAAAAAGGAAATAGATAAGTTCAGAAAAATTATTGAATTAAAAGAAAATAAACTAATTGTTTATATGTATAAACTAATTGAGCCAAGTATTTTAGAATTCAATTCAGTTAGAGCAAGGGTAATTGTAGATTATCAAAAACACCTTGAAATCAATTGGATAAAAGGCTTAAAAAGAAAATATAATGTGCGTATAAACAAATATGTTCTAAAAAAAATGAAATAGACTTTGGCTCTTCGAGCCTTTTTACGTTGCTTACGCCTGAAAATCTTTATAATTATTGATTATCAGTTAATTTAAAAGTTAAAAATATATTAATCAATCATAAACAAATGAAACATAAAACAATATTAATTATACTATTGACATTACTCATATTTAATTATTGTAAAGAAAGTAACGAAGAGAATAATAAAAAAGCTGTTGCAAGAGTATTTGATAAATATTTGTATGTTGATGAATTAAATCAGGTGATATATAGTGGAATGTCATCAAATGATAGTTCAATAAAATCAAGTAATTACATAGATATGTGGATAAGAAAACAATTATTAACACATAAAGCTAATTTAAATTTATCAGAAGAACAGATTGATGTTGATAAAAAAGTAGAAGATTACAGAACTTCTCTTTTAATTTATAAATATAAACAAAAATTCATAGAGCAAAAACTTGACACAAATATTTCTGATGCAGATATAAATACATACTACGAATCTCATTTAGCAAATTTTCCTTTAGGGAATAATATAGTAAAGGCACTATATATTAAAATACTAAAAAGTGACCCTGAAATTTATAAAGTAAGAAGACTTTTTAGGTCAAACAAAGATAAAGACATTGAATGGCTAAAAGAATATAGCAAACTTTATGCTACAAAATTTGATTATTTTAATAATGATTGGACTTATTTTAATGATTTACTTATTGAATTGCCCACAAAAATACAAAACCAAGTAGTATATTTGAAAAAAAATAAATACATTCAAACTGAAGATTCATTGTACTATTACCTAATCAACATAAAAGAGCATCGTCTGAAAAGACAAGCTTCGCCTTTGATATTTGTTAGAAGTAATGTTAAAAGTATATTATTGAATAAACGAAAACTCCAATTATTAACAGAGCTGGAAAATAATATATATCAAAATGCATTAATACATAAAAATATTGAATTTTATAATGAAAAAAAATAGGCTCTTCGAGCCTTTTAATATTGTTTACACATAAATAATCATTAGGTAGGTAGTCTTACAAAAGTTTTTGGTATTTATATTTGTATAATTAGTTAAATAATAACAATATACAAGAATGTGTAAATCACATTAAATAGGTCAAAGACCTTACATTATATCATAAAGGCTTGAACAAGCATTTATTTTTCTAAATACACATTAATTAAAATATTAAACAAATGAAACAAATTTTATTAATTATTAGCTTATTTTTAGGCTTATTTATCACAGATAGTTTTTCACAAAAAGGAGTTTTGATTGACCAAATTATCGGAGTAGTTGGTAGTAAAGCAATTTTAGAGTCAGATGTAGAAGCACAATATATACAGTATCAAGCAAGAGGGCATCAATCACAGGGTGATCCTAAATGTGAAATTTTTGAAAAACTACTTTTTGAAAAACTTTTGATAAATCAAGCAAAAATTGATAGTGTAGAAGTCTCAAAAAAACAAGTTGAAGGCGAAATTGATAGAAGAATTAATATTTTTATTGAGCAAATAGGTGGTATTGAAAAACTTGAAGTATATTTTAATAAATCTTTAGCTGAAATAAAAGAAAGTTTTAGAGAAATGGTAAGAAATCAAATAATTACACAAAAGATGCAAATGGAAATAACATCTAATGTAAGAATTTCGCCTAAAGAAGTAGATCAATTTTTTGATAATTTTCCAAAAGATAGTTTACCAATAATTGATGCAGAATATGAAATACAGCAAATAACAAAATATCCGTTAATCAGTAAAGACGAAAATGAAGAGGTTAAAAAAAGAATTTCTAAATTTAGAGAAAGAATTATTAATGGCGAAAAATTTTCTACAATAGCAATTCTATATTCTGAAGATAAGCTATCGGCAAAAAAAGGTGGTGAGCTAGGATTTATAGGTAGATCAGAGTTAGTTCCTGAATTTGCTGCAGTAGCCTTTTCGCTTAAAAAAGATGAAGTTTCTGAAATTGTGAAAACTGATTTTGGCTATCATATTATAAAAATGATAGAAAAAAAAGGAAGTAAAGTAAATGTCAGACATATACTATTATCGCCTAGAATTTCGGCAACTACAAAAATTAAAGCAAAATCATTGCTTGATAGTATTGCAAAAATCGTAAGAGAAAAGAAAATGAATTTTGGGCAAGCTGCAATGGAATTTTCTGAAGATAAAGATACAAAAAAAAACATGGGACTTCTTGTAAACCCATACACAGGAACTTCTAAATTTGAAAGTAAACATATAGACCCCACAACATTTTTTAAATTGAAAAGAATGAAAGTAAATGAAATATCAGAACCTTTTGAGGCGAAAGATCTTAATGGAAAAGCTGTTATAAAAATCATTGTTATGAAATCGAAAACTGAAGCTCATTCTATAAGTCTGAAAAATGATTACAAAAAAATACAAGACATGGCTCTTAATTCAAAAAAACAAGATGTTGTAAACAAATGGGTAAAACAAAAACAAAAAGAAACATATATAAAAATTAATAAAACTTTTAAAAAATGTAATTTTAACTTTAAAGGTTGGACAAAATAACTTGCTTATGCGATAGTGTTATAATAAATTAATATGAAACCAACAAACTTTGCAGAACATAAAATATCATTAGCACAAACAATACTTGCTCTTGATGATATAAATAAAATTTTTCAAATAAAATCATACGTAAATAAACTAATTCATCAAGAAAAAGTAGATAATGATGAGTTTGATGCTAAATTACTAACTTTTGAAAAATGGAATAAACAATTTGATGACGATTACAAACTAGATGACTTTATTCATGAATATGGTATGACAGTCCGAGAATTTAGATTACAGATTTATAATTCAGAAAAAGGTAAAGGTATGTCAAAACATGAATTTTTTAAAAAAGTAAATAATCTAAAATGAAAGAACGAGATACAATAATTGGCTACCAGTCTTAAGTTAGCCGATTTTTAACCGCAAAGTTACACAAAGTTTGACGCAAAGTTTCGCAAAGTTTTGCTA
>JAOZVK010000276.1 GCA_029938185.1 Bacteroidales bacterium
TTTAATTTGCGATTGTTTTTTTAAAAAAGAACTGTTTTTGTGAGTTCTGATGTTAGCTCACAAAAATATTTATGAGAAACGAAGCAAAGTCCGATAGGACGAAACTATTGTTAGCCCACAAAGATATTTGTGGGAAACTATTGTTAGCCCACAAAGATATTTGTGGGAAACGAAACAAAAACAAAAAATAAATAATTATGAAAAGAAGATTTAATGATGCATACAATAAACTATAACTTTACAAAGTGTCGATTTTATACGATAACCTACTTTTATTGAATTAGGCTAAGAATTTGACTTTTATAAAAATGTTGTAAATTATTAATCAAATTATTGTACCCTTGAATAATTGAACCATTGAAAGTATAATGTTAGAAGAGCTTTATTTTTTATCAAACACAATATTTAGGCATTTCCCTTTATATAGGTTTTGCTTCAATATTATAATAATTACATTTTTCAGTACAGATACTTTTCCAAGTCTAACAATTTTTTCATTACTATTGTTTATTACCCATACACTATTATCATTAAACCATTTATATCTTTTCTTTTTAACTGTAATTATTTTACCTCCCTTTACATTAAAAAAATAAAAATTATCTAAATGAGTTCTATAGTTTTCACCCTCTGGTGCTGATAACTTTGTAATATAGCTTTTTTGTTTACTTCCACTTTTGTATAACTCGCAAAAACAATTACCTTTAAATTTTTTCAATTCAATTTGAACAGAAGATGTATGGATAATTCTCCATCTTCGATTAATTTTTTTTGCAGTAAGTGTTACAAGAAAGCGTCCTTTTTCAGTTACTTCATTTTTAGAAAGTTTATCAAATTCACTTGAGAATGTTACAACTCCAGTTTCGCCAACAACATGTGAGTTGTTTATATGATTTTTATTAATATTTGTTTTTAATTTATCTTTTGTTTGCTGTTCCAATATATGCAAATATCCATAATAATCAGTTTGGCTTACTTCTACCTTTCCTTTTAAACTAATAAAAACAATACTGTGCTTAAAGCTCTTGTTTATATATTTAGTTACTGTGCCTATATCCTTTGTTTCAGGTAGTTTTGCTAATGAAGCCATATAGTTATTAGCAGTAATTTCAAGGTCTCTCTTATCGCTAAATTGTCCTTGTTGTGATAACAAATTCAAATTTTTGAAGAATAAAAATGAAATTATTAAAAATATTTTCCAATTCATAATATAAATAAATTTTTTTGGCTTTTTGAGCCTTTTTTACATTGCTTATACTTAAATAATTTTGTTTATAAATAAACTCTAAAAGCCTAAATTATTATATATGCATCTATCTAAAAAGTTTTTACCTTAATTTAGTAAAAAAAACTTACTTTTTGAAATACAGCTAATTATACATCAAGCGAAAAATGTCAATAAATAACTTGTAGACTTTAATTATGTAAATATAGTAAAATAAAAATGAATGCCGAACAAAAAATCAATAATTAAAATCAATAACTATGGAAAGGGTTTTTGTTTTGTACGACATTCAACTATTTAACGTGTTTTTCATAAAAAAAATTATATTATTTTTAAATTACTATGTTTATTTGTTTAAAGACGATTCTCCTAACAGCTAATACTATTGTTTTCAATTGCTTGTAATTGATTTTCGCATAAATACGAGCTTAAAAAGTAGCTAATTTAAAACTGTTAGCAATTTTTAGCTAAGGTCTTCGACCTATTTAATGTGGCTTATGCGTTTTTACATACTGCTGTTATATAGCTAATTGCAAAAACCTAAATGCCGAAAAACTTTTGTTATACTACTTACCAATTAGTATAAATGGTGACCAGAAATACGGATGAGCAAATTTCCCTCCTTTTTTAATCATATCTAATTTTGATGTTCTAAAAGGTTTTGTGAAGTTTTTTCTATTTTTTTCGTTTGTTAATAAATTTTCATAAAAATCAATCATTAAATCCGATGTTGATTTATCGGCAACTTGCCAAAGTGATACAATAATATTTTTAGTTCCGGCATATAACAAAGCTCTAGTTAAGCCAATAACTCCTTCGCCTTTTGATATTTTGCCAAGACCAGTTTCGCAAGCAGATAATACTACTAAATCAGAATTTAATTCAAGATTATATATTTCGCCTGAAAATAAAATTCCATCATTGCCCCCTAATGTATCCTGAGCCAATAATATACCTGATAGTTCTGGTTTTTTTGAGTTTACAAATCCATGAGTTGCAAAGTGTAAATATCTATAATCTTTTAAAATTCCCGACTTTACAAATTTTTCATTTGTTTTGGCATGGCATTTTACATCTGCTTTTAATCTTTTTTTATTAAATTTTTTATGTATCGAATTTACTTCATTTTCTGATGCAGGTAAAGGTGTAATATGTGTGCTATTCAAAAATGCTCTTGTATCAAAACTTTGTGATGATTTATGAGAAATTCCTCGCGCACCATTTGAAACTTTATTGGTTGTTTTGCTTGTAAATACAGGGGCTAGTGCTAACCATTCTTTAATATAATTAACTTTAACATTTGATTTTTCTTCAAAAGTGTGGTAAAACAAGTTTGATGAATATGTGTAACTAATGCCATATTTTTTTATCAAATATGGGTAATTTTCAAATTTGTTAATCTTACCTTTATATTCTTCAGTAAATAAAGTTTCAAAAGGAATTATTCCTAATACTCCATCGGGAACAATAATTATATTTTTAATATTTTCGTTTAAAGGTTTAGGGAATAGTTGTTTATATATTTTATATGCCAATTTTTGATATGTTTTAACACCTTTTTTGCTGTGTCCCGAAATAATCATAGCTCGAAGTTGTTTTATATCATTATTTAAACTTTTTATTTTTTCGACTGTTTCAATATACATTGTATCTTTAGTTATTGTAAAAATAAAAATTTTGTTTTCTCCTATAAAATAACTTCTTAGTGCATTATTTTTGTTTAAAATAGTTTTTATTTTTAAAGTAGATGTTGTATGATAGCTATATTTAAACTTATAATATTTCGAATATTTTTTCTCTAAACTCGAAATTAGCTTATCATACGCTCTATTTGTCTGGAATAATTTATCCGAAAGTGTATCGTTTTCTTGTTCGTAAGGAAGTACGGCTATCTGTTTTTCAAACTCTGATATTTTAATTTTATACCCTTTACTGATTGCTTGAACAGAATCGGGAATACTGGCAAATTTTTGCGCTTCGATTTCGGCTAATGCACCTAATAATGAACCACCTTTATTTTTTTCGGAAGCATAAAATGATTGAAATAAATATTTATCCCTTTTAGTAATATTATATATCTTATAACAAACACTTACAGCTCTTTCATAAATACTTGTTGCTTTTTTGCCTATTGCAATTTTATCATCTATTTTTTTATATGAGCGTCTAATTTTATTTATTAGATTATCGCATAGTTGAACCGTCTGAAGAGCTATTTTAAGGTCTTGATTGTTTTTTGTTAAAACATATCTTTGTTCCAATACATCTGCCTTTGCTTGGAGCGAAGCTAACAAAATATTTTGATTATAGTAGCTAACTAATACTGGTTTTTTATAAACATTTAAACTGTCGTTAAAGTATTTGAGATTTGCAGCAATACTTTTTTGATAAAATAAAAGTGCTTTTGCCAGATTGTTTTCATTTTTATAAGTATTTCCTAAACAATACAATAATTCAGCAACCGAAGGGTGTTTTAATTTAAATATTTTTTCATTAATTTTCAGTGATTTTGCATAATATTTTTGAGCTCTTTTATTTTCATTTAAACCTATAAAGCTATCTCCAATCCCTTTGTATGTTTGAGCAAACTCTGAGCTTGTTTTTTTAAAAAATTTCCTTCTTATTTTTAATACTTTTAACCAATAATTCATAGCCATTCTATATTGTTGTTTTTCGTTATAGGCGTTTGCAATATTATAATATGAAATAGCTAAATCAGGGTGGTCATCAGTGTAATAACTTAATTTTATATTTAATGACATATCAAAATAGTACAAAGCAAAATCGGGATCGCCAGTTACATTATATATACTTCCTATTCTATCGTATGAGTTACAAAATTCGGGACTATTTTCTTCATAAATAAACTTTTTTAGCCTATAAGCTTTTTTATAGTATTCGAGCGATAATGTATATTCGCCACGCATTTTATAAGCATCTCCCATTCCGTTATATACTTTTACATAGTCTAATTTAGTTGTAACTTTTAGATTATTTAAAATTTTTATAGCTTTTTTATATTTTTTTATCGAAGTATAATATTTCCCTTTTATAAAATATGCAAAAGCCATATTCGTAAAAATATTAACAGTTTGTATATTTTCTTTATCAATTTTTTCATTGCATAATTTTTGTGTTTTTTTTAACAAATTTATTGATTTTGCATACTCTGATTGACGGCTATATATATTTGCCAACTTGCAACTGCTTTCTATTTGTTTTTTTATATTACCAGTTATTTTATATATTTCTATTACCTTTTTAAAGCTTATTTCTGCACTATCAAAATTGTATTTCTCAGAATACTTTAATGCTTTATTATAAAATTTTTGACCTAGTATATTATCTTTTATTTGAGCTTTAGAATTGATAAATACATTAATAATGATAATAAACATTAATAGGTATTTTATTTTTATATATTCGCTTAAAATTATTTTTTTATTTTTATTCATAATATTTTGTTTTTTATTATACAAATTAACACCTTTGATGTTATGTAATATATTGTTATGTTTATAAAATGTCAAGTTTTATGTAATTATTATACAGGTATTTAAGCCATTCAGTATATAAACTGATATTGTCTGCTTTTTGTTATAATATTTTAGCTTTTTTTTATTTACACTTACAATTTAATTTATTTTATGAATATATATTTATATTTGCATAACTATTGTTTTAACAAAACTTTGTTCTATTTTTAGTATTGCTTACCAAAACTTTATACAAGGGCATAAGCAACATTAAATAGCACTTAGTGCCTAAAAATTAAACATATGCAATTCGATGTAACAAGAGAATATTTAGACAAATTAATAGATGTAATAGAAAAAAAGGATAGTAAAAAAGCCATTGAAATGATGGACGGACTTTTTGCTGCCGATATTGCCGAAGTATACGATGAACTTAATATTAAGCAAGCTCAATTTCTTTTTCTATTATTAGATGGCTCATTAGCAGCAGATGTTATTGCAGAACTTGAAGACGATGATAGAGAACGATTCTTAGAAGTCTTGCCAAGTGATGTAATTGCACAAAAATTTATACATCACATGGATACCGATGATGCAGCCGATGTAATGGCTGATTTATCAGAAGAAAAAAAAGACGAAGTACTCTCACATTTAAAAGATTTAGAACATGCCGGAGATATTGTTGATCTATTAAAATACGATGAGGATACTGCTGGTGGTATGATGGCTAAAGAACTAATAACCATTAATATCAATTGGAATGTTGAAAAATGTATTGAAGAAATAAGAGTTCAGGCAGAAGAAATTGACGAAGTTTACTACGTGTATGTTGTTGATGATGATGATATACTTATAGGTACTTTGTCATTAAAAAGATTGATTTTGTCTAAGCATAATACTTCTGTTTCTGATATTTATAATGATGACTTAATATCTGTTAGAGAAGATACGGACGACGAGGAGGTTGCAAATATAGCTGATAAATACGATTTGGTTTCCTTGCCAGTGGTTGATAGTATCGGCAGACTTAAAGGAAAAATTAGTATTGATGATGTTGTTGATATAATTCGCGAAGAAGCTGATAGAGATTATCAATTAGCTTCTGGTATTACTGATGATATAGAACCAACTGATAGCATTTTAACAATTACAAAAGCACGATTGCCATGGTTATTAATTGGAATGATTGGAGGTGTTTTAGGTGCTCAGGTTATAGGTATTTACGAAGGCGATTTGGCAAAGCATGCTGTAATGGCTTTTTTTATTCCACTAATTGCTGCAATGGGAGGAAATGTTGGAGTACAATCAGCATCTATTGTTGTACAAGGTCTTGCCAATGACTCGCTGGGTATTGAAAGTACTGGTAGAAAAGTTTTTAAAGAATTTTCGGTCGCATTTATCAATGGAACTGTTTGTGCTATAATTATTTTTTTATACAATCTGGTGTTTAGCAATTCACTGGCATTAACACTTACAGTAAGTTTATCACTATTTATTGTTATTATAATTGCATCAGTTTTTGGTACATTTGTACCACTTGCCCTACACCGATATAAAATAGACCCTGCTCTTGCAACGGGACCTTTTATTACTACAATGAACGATATTGTTGGTTTATTTATATATTTAATTGCAGGAAGAATTATTTTTTCAATGTTTTAGGTCTTCTACCTTTTGGCTACCCACATAAGATTGAACAGTTTTGTTTTTCAAGTGGTTTTAACCATAAAGTCAAAGTGAACCTTTGCAGAACTTTGTGAAACTTTGCGTTAAACTTTGCGAAACTTTGTGGTTAAAAAGCGTCTAACATAAAACTGGTAGCCTATCTTTTTAATGTTGCTTTAGCATGATATACAGACAAATAAAAAATTAAATGAAAAATAGAATAACAGAACTTTTTAGAATAAAATATCCAATAATACAAGGAGGAATGGTATGGTGTAGTGGCTGGAAACTTGTTAGTGCTGTGAGTAATGCAGGAGGTTTAGGTCTTTTGGGAGCAGGCTCTATGTATCCAGAAGTGCTTAGAGAACATATCATAAAAACAAAACTTGCCACAAACAAACCATTTGGAGTAAACATACCATTATTATATCCAAATATAGAAAAAATAATTGATATTGTTATAAGCGAAAAAGTTGAAATTGTTTTTACTTCGGCAGGAAATCCCAAAAAATGGACAAAAAAATTACAAAATAATGGTATTGTAGTTGCTCATGTAGTAGCAAATTCCAAATTTGCACTAAAATGTGTAGAAGCTGGAGTTGATGCTATTGTTGCCGAAGGCTTTGAAGCAGGTGGACACAACGGAAGAGAAGAAACAACAACACTAACTTTGATACCATTAATACGCAAACACATAAGTATTCCATTAATAGCAGCAGGTGGAATAGCAAGTGGTAGAGCTATGCTTGCATCAATGGTACTTGGTGCTGATGCTGTCCAAATTGGAAGTTTATTTGCGGCTTCAATAGAATCATCGGCACACGATAATTTTAAAAATGAGATTATTAAGTCTGTTGAGGGGAGTACAAATTTAGTTTTAAGAAAACACTTACCAGTTAGGCTAATTAGAAACAAGCTTTGTATTGATATAGAAAATGCTGAAAAGAAAGGAGCATCAATTGAAGAACTAATTTCAATTCTTGGAAAAGGCAAAGCAAAAAAAGGCATGTTTGAAGGAGATTTAAATGAAGGAGAATTAGAAATCGGTCAGGTTGCTGCCCTAATTTCTGATATTAAATCTGTTGCAAATATAATTGGTGATATCATACATGAATATAATGTAGCAAAAGAACAAGTAAGGAAATGACGAATTATAAATTACGAATTACGAATTGGTTTACACCTGATAAGTATTGTTACAAAAGTTTTTCGACATTTGTATTTTGTTAAATTGCACATTATTTGAATATTAATAGAGTGCG
>JAOZVK010000277.1 GCA_029938185.1 Bacteroidales bacterium
TACTTTTTGAAATACCGTTTATTATATATCTTGCGTAAGCAACATTAAATAGGTAGAAGACCTTAGTATAACAAATTAAGTATATTTTTATGATTAATAAAGAACAAATAAACGAACTCGAAGAGCGCGGTCAAGCTCTAAGGAGGTATCTTTGACATTGATAATAAAAAATTAGTTCTGGAAGAAGAACAAGCCAAAACTCAAGTTGCCGATTTTTGGAATAACCCAAAAGAAGCAGAAAAGCAACTAAAGTATATACAAACAATAAAAATATGGACTGATTCTTATTCAAAAATAGAAAGTAGCATTGACGATTTGAATGTTATTTTTGAATTTTATGAAGAGGGCGAAGCCGACGAAACCGAGCTTGATAAACAGCATATATTAACTCTAAAGCTTATCGAAAAACTTGAGTTTAGAAATATGCTTAGAAAAAAAGAAGACCAATTTAGTGCAATTGTTAAGATAAACTCAGGAGCAGGCGGAACAGAAAGCCTTGACTGGACATCAATGCTAATGAGAATGTATTTGAGATGGGGAGAACGAAACAAATACAAAGTAAAAGAAATTGATTATCAGTCTGGTGACGAAGCTGGAGTTAAATCCGTAATTCTTGAATTTATAGGCGATTATGCATACGGAAACTTAAAAAGTGAAACAGGTGTTCATCGTTTGGTACGTATTTCGCCATTTGACTCGGGCAATAGAAGACACACAACCTTTGCATCAGTATTTGTGTCGCCAGTAATAGATGATAATATTGATATTAGTATAAACCCTTCGGATATAAAATGGGAAACATTTAGATCGGGAGGCGCAGGTGGACAAAATGTAAATAAAGTTGAAACAGGTGTGAGACTGAGACATGAGCCAACAAATATCATAATTGAAAATACCGAAACACGCTCTCAACACAAGAATAAAGACAATGCATTAAGGATTTTAAAATCACAATTGTATGAAATTGAACTAAGAAAAAAACAAGAAAAACAGGCTAAAATAGAAAGTAAGAAAATGAAAATAGAATGGGGATCGCAAATAAGAAACTATGTGTTACACCCCTATAAAATGGTGAAAGATTTAAGAACATCACATGAAACATCGAATGTTCAGGCTGTATTAGATGGTGATTTGAATGATTTTATTAAAAAATATTTAATGGAATTTGGAGCTATCTAAATATTTGTAAACTTTTCGAACTATTTAATATTGTTTATGAATGATATATACTTGACTGTATATCAGTAAATAAGCTATATATAAAATAAGTAGAAACTTTTGCATAAACATATGGTATAAAAATTGTAAAAAAATAGCTAAAAGAAATCTAAACAAGGCTCTTAAAATTTATTTACGTACAAATTTATTTTCACATTTTAATTAACTGACAATCAATAATAGTAAAATAAATTAGGCGTAAACAACGTTAAAAGGCTCGAAGAGCACTAAACAAAACTAATAAATATTTATATTGTGGATATACTAAAGAACTCAACGGTAACAAATTCATATCTTTTATTTAAAATTGCAAATGAAATTTATGCTGTACATATAAGTCAAGTTATTAATATTTTAGAATTGGTTAGAATAACAGAAATTCCAAAGTCACCAAAATATATGACTGGAGTTATTAACCATGATAATAAGGTTTTACCAATAATTGACACAAGAATAAAGTTTAATTTATCAAAAACTGAATATACCAAAAAAACATGCATTGTAATAATGAATGTCAAAATTGATGGTATAGCAATAAGTGTTGGCGCATTGATTGATGAAGTTGTTGCAGTTCACGAAATTAATAAAAAAGAAATTTTAGATAGTCCTTCGATAGGCTATAAATATAAATCGGAATTTATTATTGGAATGCTTTCAAAAGACGACCATTTTATTATGATTCTTGATATTGATAAATTGTTTTCGAAAGACGAACTTAAAACCATAGAAGAAACTGCAAACGGAACAACGAAAGATGAAGAAAAACAAGATGAAGAAAAATAAAATAATGAGGAGAACGCAAATTAAACACTTGCCAATGTCATTATAAAAACTTGTAAATATTTGTGACTCAACAAGAAGTACAAGCTAAAACGGAAGTTATATTCGGGTCGATTAAAAAAAAGCGGACTACCCACGTAAAGTTGGATAGCTTACTGCACTCAACTTATTGATAAGTAGTCAAGTACAACCTTACGTGGGTAGCAAAAAAGTGAGAAGCTGTTAACCACATTTTAAAAATCTAATCTATTTTTTTAATTAAATTTGTAATTTATTATTTATTTTAGCAATTTTAAAGTTTTATTTTAATAATTTAAAACAGAATAATAAATTAAATTTAAATTTAATGGCACAATTTCAAGCTGGTTATTTTCTTGATAGTATTTTTGATTTATTCAAAAATAAATCATATAAAAATAAAATTGAGGGATTAGTAAATTATTTATCTTATTTTGAGCTTGATACTAATAATAAACTTGATTCTAAAAATTCAAGCAATTTACCAATATTAAGTATTGCAAACAACCTCATAACAAGAGGACTTCCTACACGACCCTCAACATTCATTGAAGACATTTTTGCTACAAGTTTTTCGAAAACAAAAAAACAAATAGATAAACATAATAATATAAGCTATGATTTAAATAGTTCGGAACTAAAAGCAGAACTATATAGAGCTTTACATATTATTGACCCAAGAATTAACAAAAATAATCAAACTGCTGATATATTTAAAAAATGGACTAAGAAAGGAGCAGAATTTAAAGAATATTTTTTGTATTCACATATTCCCGAATATATTGGAGAACATTTTTTACAACTTATTGACATAGACAGAAGTTTTGAATCTATACTTAAAAATTCTTATAAAGATTTTGATGTAAATGCATATTTAAATAATAATAAATATGATTTTTTAAAAAAGAATGTTGATTTTTCTATAGAGTTACCATATAATGGAAGAACTGGTAAAGGAATTATAATAGAAATAAACGAAGGTCAATTTGAAGAAAATTATGATTATGAAAAAGTAAAGCTAAATAGAGAAATTACAAATAAGATTAACTGGGCTGATACCTTACAAATACATACTAGTAATATTACCAAAATTAATAGTATGACAGCTCCTTTGCGAAATTTTACCTACAACGAATTTTTTGATAATATACTGGTAAATTATTCTAAACCATTATACAAAAATCAAGATGGTCTTGATGCATTACAACTTGTGCTGTCGCCAATTGCTATTGCTCGCATACAAAAAACAATTATAGAATATATTTTATCGGGACAACTAAATTTAAATTCTAAAACTTGGGAAATTGCTATTATTGAACGTGATGTTCCATGTGGATTTTTAGCTATTGAAGATTTAAAACAGCTTATAAAAAATCTTTTTACAATTGAAGGTAAGAATAATAAATTACCAAATATAAATATTGTTATACATAGAACCAACGAATTTAAGAAAGCTAAATTAAATGTATTATATCAAGGCGAAATTAAAGACATTAGCAAATTTGACTCACAAAAAGCATATGATTTAGTAATAGATATATCAGTATTGCAACGAAAAGGTATTAAAAATAAAAAAATTAATACGCTTGCAAAAAATATTGCCACTATTAAATCAGTTAAAAAAATAAGCTCAAAACGTAGGTTTTATGCCAATAAATTGATTAAATATAAATCAATTTTTGGTAATAATAATAAGATTGATAATGAATTAAAGAGTTCTTATCAATATTTTCTAAAAAATATATTTAGAAAACAAGATTTTATAAACAATCAGTTAAATATAATAAACGAAATACTCCAGCTAAACAATACATTAGCCCTTGTTCCAACTGGAGGAGGAAAAACTTTAAGTTATCAATTATCAGTATTATTTCAGCCAGCAGTTTCATTAGTGGTTCACCCTTTAATATCTTTAATGAAAGACCAAGCTACTGTATTAAAGCGAAATAGAATTGATGCTTATACAAGTATAAACTCATCATTAAAGAAAACTTATTATAAAAATATAGTATACAACGAATTTTCAGAATTATCATCATTATTTGCTTTTGTTTCTCCTGAAAATTTTAAAATAAAAAATTTCAGAAATACTCTTTTATCAATGAGAGATAATTCATTTTTTGCATATTGTGTAATTGATGAAGCTCATTGTGTATCAGAATGGGGGCATGATTTTAGATATAATTATGTTGGTATAGCCGATGATATTAGAAAATATTGCAAATCAAAAACTTTAAACAACATTCCTATTGTTGGACTTACTGCAACAGCATCTTTTGATGTATTAGATGATATAAAAAACCAGTTAAAGATTGATAATAAATCTATTATAAAAACAAACATTGGGAATGCTAAATTAAATTTTGACTTTTTAGATGTTAGCAGTAATAATATTAATACTGATACTCCAATTGAAAGAGCAAAAGAATTAGTTGCACTACGAAAACAAGTTAGTTTTACATATATAGTTAAAAATATTTTTTATAAAGGAAGGGTAAAACAAAGCGATTGCGATACATTAATATATTGTCCCGAACCATTTGGTTTTTTTGGTATAACCGATGAAAATGGAGATGGTTTATCAGATAAATTGAAAAATAATTTTAGTAATTTAAAAATAGGTAATTTTTTTGGAACTTCTGATGATACAAAAAACCCTGTTTCGTTATCATATGCAAACGAATCAATTGATAGTTATTATAATTTTATAAACAACAAATTAGATGTTCTAGTTGCTACAAATGCTTTTGGAATAGGCATAAACAAACAAGATATCAGAAATATTATATATTTCAATATGCCAAATTCAGTTGAAAGCTTTATTCAACAAACTAACCGGTCGGGAAGAGATGGCAAAGAGACCGATTGTACTGTTTTATTTGATAAGCAAAAATTGCATATAAAACAAAAAAATAGGATTACAGACGAAAATGGAAGGTCTTATTTATCAGATGAAATAGCATCATATACTGTTGATAAATATTATGCTCGCGAAGGATTGAAAAAACATTTTAAAGGTAAGGAAAAAGAAAAAAGAATTGTTGATGAATTATTTAATCAGATTTCTTTTCCATCTGTATCATATTCAAATATAATATGCGAACAACTTGAAAATGAATTTGATGAAAAATTTTCTTTTTCGTATCAACCAAAAGAAAAACCAACAAGGTTATATATAAACAATAGAAATAAAACTTATGGGTATATAGATTATAAGACAAACAAAATAAATACTGATATTGCTGCATACAATGTTGGATTGAGCGAAAGAATATTGAATTATGTAAAATATGAAATAGATATTAGATATTCGGACAATGATGTAATTAGCTGGTTAAAAAACGAAAAGGCTCCTTACGAAAATAATGGAGTAGGTTTTTTTATAAAAAATAATAAAATAGGTGATAGGCAAGAAATTAAAATAAATTTCCAAAATGATTCAATAGATATTATATTTGAATTATTAACAAAATATACCACACAAGAGTTCAATAAGAATGATGTAAACAAGTTGTGTCAAAATACAATAAACTATAATGATTTTATTAAAAAAATTAATAATATTGCAAAGGTAAATATAGTAAATAAAAAAATAAATTTACCTAAAGAGCTTGAAAAACAATTTGTTAGATTTAGAACAAAACATGATACATTTAATGCAATATATAGATTATATACCATTGGAATAATTGATGATTACACAGTAGACGAAAATAGTCGTACAATAAATATGTATCTGACAAGAAAGCCTGAATATGAACATAAAAATATACTATATAACTATTTAATCAAATATATATCAATTGAAGCTTCAAAAAAAGCTATTAATAGCATAAATGGCAAAAAAGATATATTTGTTAAAAATACAGTTTATTATTTAATTGATTTTGTTTACGAAAATATTGCTGCAAAAAGATATAAAGCAATTGATATAATTGAAAAAATATGTATTTTAGCATCAGATGATTTGATTATCGAAAACAAAAAAAATTCTTTATTATCCGATTTTTTTGGAAAATACTTTGATGCAAAATATGCAAATAATTTAATGTTTCCAAGCCTATCGCTTGATATAAAATCAACTAATAAATATGATTTTTCAATAGTAAGTAAATACATTATTCACATTGGCAATTCGCTTGACAGTTGGCAGCATATGAAAAATTCAACTGAGATATTGTTAGTAAAAAGTAAAAGTTATGTACTTTTGTTGCTAAATGCATATTGTTCGATTTTATTAAGTAATAAAAATGAAAAATTATTTAATGAAGCATTAAACAATACAATAAATGGATTTAGCATAATGAGAAATAGTTTGGATTCAGATAAATACTCAAAAAATGTTGAGTTTTTCTTGAATAAACTCTATGAAAAAGATTTAAGTTTAAAAAATAAAATAGAACCATTAATACATTTAAAAACACATAGCTCTTGGTTATCTGATTTTAATACTAAATTTTTAGAAAACTATGAACGATAAAATTAATGCAGAACTTATAAAACTACAGAATGAACTTGCTTCGCTTGAAAGTGCTGTAAGTCAAATTTCTAAAGCAGAAACAATCTCTACAAATGTTGTAAATGCTATTAATGAAATTCAAAAAAAGTACGAAGAAATATTAAAAGATGTTTCAGTTAAGTATAAAGATTATTTAGATAAAGTCTATTTAAAAACTCGTAGCAATGTACATGAGTTAACTAATTCGCAAAAAAAACAAACTGATGAGTATAATAAATTAATAAGTGAATTTAAGAACAAGTTTGAATTTTCTGAAAAAAAGAACAACGAACTATTAGATAAATCATTTAATGATTCCAAATCAAAAATTGATAATATAACAGTTTCGCACAAAAAGCAAATTGCAGAAATTAATAAATTGCTATCAAGTTATTTAGATTTAGCTCAATCTACCAATAAGTTACAAGATGATATTCAAAAAATTGATTTCCCTATAAGACTTGATAAAATCAATAGCGAAATTAATGATTTGAATAAAGAAATTATTATTGTCAAAAAAAGTGTAAATGAAATTATTAATGATAATACAAATATTGAAATATTGAAATTGCTTAAAAAGCAAAAACGTAAAACTACATTTATTCAGATATTTGTTATTTTTATATTTTTTCTCGTTTTAGCTTTAGGTGCTGATGTATTATACAAATATTTTCCTGAATTATTTTCGTTTTTAAAAAAATAAACATTAAGGCAAGCACAAATGTAGAATATTATGAATGTAGAATGTGAAAAATAAAAATGTTTTGTTATGGCTTGAAACATGTCACATATTCTTACTTATCTGGGTTGTATGTTGTTATAGTTTTTTATAACAATGAGAATCAATAATATAGCTACCTACTGTCGGCGTGGCTCAAAGCCACACCGACAGTTATAAACATACAAGATGTAACAAACCAGTACAAAAAATAAAAATGTTTCTATGATAATTAAAGCTTTACTTAGAATATTATTTTTGTATAATACATTTTACATTTGATATAAAACTTGGCTACCCGTCAGAAGTTGGACAATATTGTTTTTCAAGTAGTTCTAATCATAGAATTAAAGTAAAGATTAGCAAAACTTTG
>JAOZVK010000278.1 GCA_029938185.1 Bacteroidales bacterium
TACAATGGTACAATTATTCAATGGTACAATGGTACAATTATTCAATGGTACAATGGTACAATTATAGTATAATAACATTAAATAGGTCGAATACCTTAGTTTTATGAGCTTCTCAAAAATTTATATCATCAGTATTATAAGTATAAATATATTGCTAAATGTTTTTTCATTAGTTTCGCAAAACAAGAATGACAAAGCAAAGGCGAATATTTATTTTGAGAAAGGACACCAAAAATATTTATTAAAAGACTTCGAAGGAGCAATAATTGAATACAATAAAGCAATAAAATACGATAAAACTTATGCAATAGCATACAACAACAGAGCTAATTCAAAATTTAGACAATCAAAATATCAAGATGCTATAATTGATTATAATCTAAGTATAAAGTATGACTCATTATATCCAAAAGCTTTTTTTAACAGAGCTTTTACTAAACATAGAATACATAAGTATTTAGAAGCATTAATTGACTACAACAAAGCAATAAAACTAAAAAACCACTATCCCCTTGCATTTAATAACAGAGGACTTACTAATGTCAAACTTAATAACCTAAGTAGAGCAATTGCCGATTTCTCGATAGCAATAAATCAATTTCCAAATTATGCATTAGCATATTATAATAGAGCCAAAATATACCAAAGGCTGTATAAATATAAATTAGCAATAAATGATTATACAAAATGTACTCAAATAAGACATTCGATGCATGATGCATATTTTCAAAAAGGTTTTTTGTTATATAGATTAGGTAAAATTCAAGAATCAATAATTGAATTTAATAGAGTTATTAAATATGACAAAAATATGAGTGAGGCATATCTTAACCGAGGAATTTCAAAATCGGCACTACACAAACACAAAGAAGCTATTTATGATTTTGATATAGCTATAAAACTAAACATTAAATACACTCAAGCATACTATCTTAGAGCTTTGTCAAAGTCTTCGCTAAAAATGTATAAACAAGGAATATCAGACTTTAATACTTCTATTCATCTTAAACCAAATCATGCTATGGCATATTATAGTAGAGGAATAATTTACTATAAAATTGGTGAAAAAGATAAAGCAAAGAAAGATTGGACTGATAGTTTAAGATATGGATTTTCGGGAGCAAAAGTATTATTAAAAAAGTATTTTGGGAAATAGTAACATATATTATATATTAGCATTTTGAAACGTACTAGTATATTAAGACATAAATTTATTAAGTTTATTAACAGAATGATTTGACAAGATTTACATGATTAACAGGATTTTAAACATATAAATCTTATCTAAGTAATACTAAAGAAACTTATGATTTGTTTCACTATAAAATATTAATTTATTATAAATACAATGAGCGAACATTTACAAATTGCTGTACTTGGAGGCGGAAGTTGGGCTACCGCAATTATAAAAATGCTACTAAATAATATTGGCGAAAATCAAAAAATAAACTGGTATATGCGAAATGAAAGCAATATCAAGTTTATAAAAAGACACAAACGAAATAAAAAATATCTAAGCTCAATCGAAATTGATATTAAAAAGATAAACCTCTGTAGTGATATAAACAAAGCTGCAAAAAACTCTGAAGTTCTTATTTTTGCAATTCCATCTGCTTTTTTAAAAGATGCAATGAGCAAGTTTACTATTGAAATTAAAAATAAGTTTATTTTTTCGGCAATTAAAGGTATAGTTCCAGACAATAATTTGATAATAGCAGAATATTTTAATAAAAATTTTGAAGTTCCTTTGAATTCAATAGGAGTTATAACAGGTCCTTGTCATGCCGAAGAAGTTGCTCTCGAAAGATTATCTTATCTTACAATAGCAGCTCAAGATTTACACAAAGCCGAATTTTTGGCTAATAGACTCGAATCACGATATTTAAAAACTGCAATTTCCGATGATATATATGGAACTGAATACTCGGCTGTACTAAAAAATATTTTTTCCATTGCAGCAGGTATCTGCAATGGACTTGGATATGGCGATAACTTTCAGGCTGTTCTTATATCAAATGCTATTCAGGAAATTAAACGATTTGTTGATACAGTACACCCTATAAACAGAGATATAAAAAGCTCTGCATATCTTGGTGACTTGTTGGTTACTGCATATTCTAAGTTTAGTAGAAACCGTTTATTTGGGACAATGATAGGGAAAGGATATTCTGTAAAATCGGCACAAATTGAAATGAATATGATTGCTGAAGGATACTATGCTACAAAATGTATATGGGAAATTAATCGTAAATACAATATATATATGCCTATTTCTGATGCTGTTTATAACATATTATATTTATGTAAACCACCAGCTTTTGAGATTAAACTTTTGACTGATAAACTTAGATAAGGTCTTCGACCTATTTATAGTTGCTTACGCATTAGTACAAAGACAACTTAATCTGAAAATTATGAATAAGTAAATGTCGAAAAACTTTTGTTAAACTATTCAATAAATTAATTATTTAAAACATACACATATGAAAACTATTAATAAAATACTGATATTTATATTAGTATCAACAATTATAAGTTCATCATCGTTTATTGATGGTGGGAAAAAAGAAAAACTACTTTTGAAAGTTTTAATAGGAACTTTAAAAAATGGTCACTTTGTATCGTTGAGTATTGATGATAATTTTTCAGAAAAAGTTTTTAAGAATTATTTAGAAAAACTTGATTATAGCAAGCGATTTCTTCTAAAATCGGATATGGATAATCTAAATATTTTTAGAACAAAAATTGATGATGAAATTAACAACTCAAATTATTCATTTTTTAATATTTCGGTTGATATTATAAAACAAAGAATAAAAAATACAAAAGCTTTTTATGAAGAAATTTTATCAAAACCGTTTGATTATAGTATAAATGAAACTTATGAAACTGCTGCAAAAAAGAAAGAGTATTCTAAAGATTTAGATGAATTAAAAGAAAGATGGCGAAAAATTTTGAAATATGAAACTATACAAAATCTTAATATATCAGTTGGGAAAAAAGAAGATGCTATAGCTGATAATAATAAAAGCTATAAAATAAAAACTTTTGAGGAGCTTGAAAAAGAATCTCGAAAAAAAGTATTAAAAACATATAATGACTGGTTTAGAAGATTATCTAAAATAAAAATTAAAGATAGAAGAAGCACATATTTAAATTCGATAACATCGTCTTTCGACCCACATACGACTTATTTGCTACCTAAAGAAAAAGAAAATTTTGATATTAGAATTTCTGGGCAATTAGAAGGCATAGGAGCACAACTTATTGAGTCTAACGGGTATATAAAAGTAACAAGAATTATTCCAGGTAGTGCATCGTGGAAACAAGGCGAATTGAAAGAAGGAGCTATTATATTGAAAGTTGCACAGAAAGACAAAGAACCGGTCAGCATAGTTGATATGAGATTAGATGAAGCTGTAAAGCTTATAAGAGGAAAAAAAGGTTCGGAAGTTCGTTTAACTGTAAAAAAAATAGATGGAAATATATATACAATTCCTATAATACGTGATATTGTGGTTTTGGAAGAAACTTTTGCAAAATCTGCATTAATCAAAAAAAATAAAAAAAATTATGGATATATATATTTGCCCAAGTTTTATGTTAATTTTAAAAACAGTAAAGCCAGACATTGTTCCAAAGATGTTGAAATTGAGATTAATAAACTAAAAGCAGAAAACCCACATGGAATTATATTAGATTTAAGAAACAATGGAGGAGGCTCATTAAGAGACGTTGTTGAAATGGCAGGATTGTTTATTAAAAAAGGACCAATTGTTCAAATTAAATCAAGAAATGGTAGCCCATACTTGCTAAAAGACGAAGATGAACAGGTACATTACGATGGACCATTAATTATATTGGTAAATACTTTTAGTGCTTCAGCATCAGAAATTTTGGCCGCTGCTATGCAAGACTACAACAGAGCTATAATCATCGGCAGTCCAACAACATATGGCAAAGGTACAGTACAACGTATTATTAGTTTTGATAGAATAATTGGCAGGCGTTATGACGATTTGAAACCTTTTGGAGCAATGAAACTTACAACTCAAAAGTTTTATAGAATAAATGGTGGAACTACTCAACTAAAAGGAGTTGTTCCTGATGTTATTTTACCCGATATGTATTCTTATATTAAAGTTGGTGAAAAAGAACTTGATAATGCTATTACTTGGACAGAAATACCTCCTGCTCAATATGATAAATGGAAAACAAAACCAAACTATGATAAAATTAAGAGAATGAGTAAAAAAAGGCTAAATAAAAATAAGTCTTTTAAACTAATAGAAAAAAATGCTAAAAGAATGAAAATGTTGAAAAACAAAACTAAATATACTCTTAATTTTAAGAAATATAGAAAACGAAAAGTTGCCGAAAGTGCTAAAGCCAATAAATATAAAAATATTATGAAAACCGAAACAGGATTAAATATATCAATCCTTAAGGCTGATTATGCGACAATTAAGAATGATAGTACAAAAAGTGCAGGAATGAATGCCTGGATTGTTAAACTAAAAAAAGATGTTTATATAAATGAAGTGGTTTCTGTGTTTCAAGAACTAAAATAGGTCTTCGACCTTTTTAATGTTGCTTACGTATGATGTGTTATTATGTTGTGAAACTGTACAAACTTTATTAACTTTTAACTTACGATTGTTTTTAAAAAAAAGATATTTTTTGTGAGTTACGAACATAAACAAACTGTTATCAATTAATTAATCAAGGTATTGTACCCATTGAACCATTGAACCATTGAACCATTGAACCATTGAATAATTGCAAAAATATATTTGTAAATATATAATATGTTATAATTTATTGAAAACGACAATATTAAAAATTAATGAATATGAAAATATCAATAATTGGAACTGGTTATGTAGGATTAGTATCAGGAACATGTTTTGCCGAAACTGGAATAGACGTAAATTGTATAGATATTGATGAGAAAAAAATCAATATGCTAAACAATGGAGAAGTTCCTATATATGAGCCAGGATTAGAATCAATGATAAAAAGAAATGTTGCAAAAGATAGATTAAAATTTTCAACAAGTTTGAAAGATAATATAAATAATTGCAATGTTCTATTTAGTGCAGTTGGAACTCCGCCTGATGAAGATGGGAGTGCTGATTTACAGTATGTATTGGCTGTTGCAAAAGAGATAGGAATGTATATGGAACATTATTTAGTTGTTGTAACAAAAAGTACTGTACCCATAGGAACTGCCAAAAAAGTTAAAAAAGTTATTCAAAATGAACTTGATAAACGAAAACTTGATATTACATTTGATGTGGCTTCAAATCCTGAATTTTTAAAAGAAGGCGATGCTATAGATGATTTTATGAAACCAGATAGAATTGTAATTGGTATTGAATCAGAAAAAGCTAAAAAAATTATGAGCCGTTTATATAAACCATTTTTATTGAACGGACACCCAATATTATTTATGGATATACCTTCGGCAGAAATAACAAAATATGCAGCAAATTCAATGTTGGCTACAAAAATCAGTTTTATGAACGATATTGCTAATTTATGTGAAATAGTTGGAGCTGATGTAAATTCGGTTAGAAAAGGAATTGGAAGTGATAGTAGAATAGGAACAAAATTTATTTATCCAGGCATTGGATACGGTGGTTCTTGTTTTCCAAAAGATGTAAAAGCTTTGATAAAAACTGCTGATGAAAATTCATATTCTATGGCGATTCTTAAATCGGTTGAGCATGTTAATAAAATTCAAAAGTCAATAATTGTTACTAAAATATTAAAGTATTTCAACAATGATATTAATGATAGAACTATTGCACTTTGGGGATTAGCATTTAAACCCAATACTGATGATATGCGAGAAGCTCCTTCATTGGTTATAATTAAAAAACTTTTGGAAAAAGGTGCAAAAATTAAAGCATATGACCCTGTTGCAATGAAAGAAGCAAAAAGAATAATTGGTGATACTATTGTTTATACAAAAGATAATTATGAAGCACTTATTGATGCTGATGCTTTGGTTGTTGTTACTGAATGGAACGAATTTAGATTATTAAACTATAATGTTTTATCAAAATTAATGAAAAGTAAAGTTATTTTTGATGGAAGAAATATATATGAACAAAATGAAATGATTGAACATGGTTTCGTATATTATGGAATAGGACGAGGACGTATGAGTTAAAAGCTTACCTGATAAATTGCTTTTATTAATATTTCAAATATTTAGATTAGCATATCTATAAAGTCCCATCGGGACGACCTATTGTTTAGCCCCGTATGAAGCAAAGCGAAATGCGGGGAATGCAAGTAAATCTTAGTAAATTAAAAAACACATGAAACGAATATTAGTTACAGGAGGAGCGGGCTTTATAGGTTCGCATTTATGTGAAAGATTATTAAATGAAGGAAATGATATTATTTGTTTAGATAATTTTTTTACAGGAAATAAACAAAATATTGTAAAACTAATTAAAAGTCCTTATTTTGAGTTAGTAAGACATGATATAACCATGCCTTTTTTTGCTGAAGTTGACGAAGTTTATAATTTAGCATCGCCGGCTTCTCCAATACATTATCAGTACAATGCTATAAAAACGGTGAAAACTGCTGTTTTAGGAGCAATTAATATGTTGGGATTAGCCAAAAGAGTTGGAGCTAAAATATTACAAGCATCAACAAGTGAAGTATATGGAGATCCTCAGATTCACCCTCAAACAGAAGATTATTGGGGACATGTAAACCCAATTGGCGACAGGGCTTGTTATGATGAGGGGAAACGATGTGCTGAAACTTTGTTTGTAAACTATCATAATCAGAATAATGTAAAGATTAAAATAATACGAATTTTTAATACATATGGACCCAATATGCATCCTAACGATGGAAGGGTTGTTTCTAATTTTATAGTACAGGCTTTACAAAATAAAGATATTACTATATATGGTGACGGTAATCAAACAAGGAGCTTTCAGTATGTAGATGATTTGGTTGAAGCAATGATTCGTATGATGGCAACAAGAGATAGTTTTATTGGACCAGTAAATACAGGAAATCCTAATGAGTTTACAATTCTCGAACTTGCGAAAAAAGTTATTGATTTGACTAATTCAAAAAGTAAAATAATATATCTTGATTTGCCAAAAGATGATCCTATTCAAAGACAACCAGACATTAGTTTAGCCAAAAAAGAATTAAATAACTGGGAACCTAAAATTCAGTTGGAAGAAGGATTGGTTAAAACAATAGACTATTTTGATAAACTATTGAAATAATAAAGGCTTTTCTTATGCCCTTTCAAAAAATTTGAAAAATAAAAATTCAAAATACTAAGCATTTTTTTAACTAAAGAATGCTAAATATCTTATTTTTAGTATCTTTTAAGTTCGTAAAGTAGAATTAGTTAGTGTTTTTTTGGGCTATACGTATAGTATTGGGCATTATTTTATTTTTTTACTCATTTCTAAACTTTTTTTAAGAGGTAAAATTAAAATAAATATTTAACTTTCCACCTTAACTTGCTGTCCTAATTTTGGGGAGTATTATAATTGTGGAAAATAAACATCGTACAATAATCCCACAGTTATCACAGTGGGCTAACAATAGAACC
>JAOZVK010000279.1 GCA_029938185.1 Bacteroidales bacterium
CATTTACACATAGGGCGTTGCCCCATGTTAATGCTTATGCCCTTTCAGGGCGAAAAAATTCACTAACGAAATAAAAAAACATTTTAGGAACTAATAAAAAACTGAAATAAGCTATTTTTGTTCGTGTTTTTTATATGCCTACGTGTAGCCTAAACTTTCCAAGTCCTGATGTTGTACCTCTGCCAATTTGTATTTGTTCGCCAATTTCCAATAGTTTAATGAATGGTTCAAAATATCCATAATACTCTGCACTACCAATAAATGCAGGCTTGTAGTAAATAAATTGCTTGCGAATGCGAGAATGATGTTTTACATCATATCTTATAAAATTTGATTGTGTGCAAATAATATTTTCGGTTTCAGTAAAATTAGGAGAGATGAATGTTTCCCCGTCTATTAGATTAAGGTTTAATAGTCGTTCGTAAATTCGTTTTATTATGTTGGAAAAAGTTATATTTTGCGGACTATTTACTTTTTGAATACATACAGGGCTAATAAATTTTATTGTTAGCCGTGTTTTGTCTTTGATATTTTTGTCTATTACTTTTCCTGAATCAAACTTTTTGGCAGAAGATAGCTTGAAAATTGTAGTAATAGAATTTGCAGTAATACTCTCTGCTTTAACAAATTTCATTTTTCCATTTTGTTTACCTATCGGATAGTTTTCAAAATCAATAAATGTTTTAAGATTTATTTTTTTTATAATATCGCCAAAAAAAGTTATATCAAAATAAAAATTATCTTTGGGCATATATGCTAATTGCTGTTTTTCGGCAACAGCAATAGAATATGGTTTTAGTTTAGCACCATTTTCTGATTTTGCAAAAAGAATATCAAAAGCTGTTTTGTTATTGTTTTTTAAGACATAGCCCAAAATGCCTCGGATAGCTGTAGCAACAAAAGGTGGAGAAATTATTAATTTCTCCACCACATAGTGAAGCCTTATTTTGTATATTTTCATCAATCTTTTTTTAAAACCATTTATTAGCTTTTTCGCCAATACAAAATGTTAGAAGTTTGTAGTACTGGTTTTTATTTAAATTTTTCTTCCATTCTTTTTTTGTTCTGTTATTATTTTGTTCTATTTCATATATTTTATCAATAAAATGAATAAACTCTTCTATATATTTTTGAGGTATAAGTTTTCCTTGAAGTTTTATGTCTTTTATACATTTGTTGTATGGTTGTTGATAGAAATTATTAGCCCATGATTTTATTTTTTTGTTAAAAGATTTCATGTCTTTGTGTGCTAATAAAGCTTTTATTCCTTCTTCTTGAGCTTTCTTGTACCTTTGTTGTCGTTCTATATTTTTTTTCTCTTCAATTTCAGACAGCATTTTTTGTCTTTCTTTGGCTTCGGCTTCTCTTTTTGCGATTTTAATTTTTTCTTCTTCTATTTTTTTATTTTCTATTGCTTGCAAACGTTTTTTACTGTCATCAATTTCTTTTTGTCTTTTCATTTCTGCTTGCATTTTTTCTGCATGTTTTATTTCTTCCATGCTTTGCTCAAACTGTCCGTATCCTACATTTGTTTTTGCTCCTATTCCAAAATCCAAAAGTATTTGTCTAAAAAGTTTTTCTTTTTCATCTGCTTTAATTATTCCATTTTTCAAATCAAAATTAAATTGAAATTCTACCTGCGGCAATACTTTTAAAAATTGTAGTGGAACAGGATTTTTTAGTGGGGCGGCATGTGGAGTAATATAATCGTTTCCTAAAAGTCCGTTTTCTGTAGAAATAGGAAAAGCATCAAAAAACATGTCTCTTTGGTAAATTGATTTATCTTTACCTTCAAAAATTTCGTTTTCTAAATCTTCAATCTTAATGCTTTCTAATTTTTGTTTTTTTAATAATTCTTCAACATACTTTCCGTTTGCTTTTTTAAAAGCCGAGCGTAGCATTCCCTTAACCGATGAACCCTGAATACATGGCAAGCCACTTGTGTAGTCAAAAAAGAAACCTATTTTTATTTCGTCTTTTTTATCTTTTTCACCAGTTTCGTGTGTGTATCCACTGCCAATTAGCAAGCCAGGGTAGCTTGTTGTTAGATTTATTTTTTGCTTAAATCCTATTGATTCGATGTTTTTTTTGCCTTTAACTACATCAAATATTTTTTTGTTTATTATTGATAAATCAGTTTCGTCTTGCGAATTATAAAGATAGTTATAATATTCTTTATAAAAAATTCGTCCTATATTTGTTTTTATATTAGTCATTTTTACTAAATTTATAAGTTCGTATAGCAAGTTTAACTGCAATAGCAGCGTTCATTATATCTTTTTTTATTTGTCGTTCGTTATCTATTCTTTTTTGAGTAAATTCAAATAAATTTTCTTGTTCTGTGTTGTAATAATTCTTGTTATTGTTTTTAAGAATATTAAAAATAATAGTCATTATTTTTACTCTTTTTTTTCCCACTTCACTATTAGCATGATAAAACGCCAAAGCTGGTAACAAGCCCGATTGCATAACCGAGCTACCAAACGATGAAACATAGCTTTTGTATTCTCTTGGAATTATTTTTGAGTTTTTTTCAAAAATATTAGATTCATTAATTTTATCTATTGCTATTGGAATTAACTTATTTATTATTTTCATCTGTGTATATTTTTTAAAATTTTATTTCTTTAATATCAGTTTGTCCATATCCAATGGTTGCGTTTGCACCTATTTGAACTCTGTTTTCTGTAATTTTATTAAAATGAGTTTTAAGTTCTTTATCATTATTTTGTTTTACAAAAAAAGCAAAACGGCTTTGATGAGGTACAACTTCCTCGTACCAAAGATTTTTGCTTTCTCCGTTTTCTAATTGATTACGTGCTAATACTGGCATATCCTCGCTAATCTCTCTAAAGTTGCAATCGTTGAGCAAAACAATATTTTCGCCCAATAGGGTTTTAATTAGGTTGCTGTCCAAATCGAACTCAATTTTTTTGTAAGTAGCCTTTAATTCACGGTCTTCTATTGTTGCATTTTGGTATTCTTGCTTAAAAACTAAGGGGCTATCTTTGCTAACTTTTATATCTGCAAGTTCTGATAATGCATTATTTTTATTAATTTCAATTCCCAAAAGATTAGCTTTGTCAATAATTTTTTGAATACGTTCGGGAGATGTAGCATTTAGAAACGCTATTTTATCACTACGAACAGGCATTGATAAAAAATCTGCTTCAAAAAAAATATATTTGCCTTGCTTTCTTTTTTTTGAATTGGAGTCTGAACCAAATATATCAATAATTTTATCTTCGTTGTTAGGTTTGTTTTTGAAAAATTCACGTATAGCACCTTTTAAACTTGATGAATGTATTGTAGGTAGTTTATCTACAGGATCTTTCTGAATGAGCTTATCTACAACCCCATAGTTATTGTCGCCGCTACCAGCATGCATATTAGTAATTGCATGTATTGAGTATAATTTTGTGTTATTCATTTTTTATATAAATTTATAAATATTTAGTCCTATGTTTGTTAAATTATTATTGTTAAAATGTTTTTCAAATTCAGTTTTATTATTGACAAAAAACACCGAGCCTCGTTTCAAAAGATTGTATTTTACGCTTTTTGTTGGTATTCTTGCATAACTATCATTATTAAAAGTAAGAAAACGAAAATTTTGTGTTTGTGTTATCGCAAAATTGCAATGTTTGTAAACAGAGTTCTCCACATTGGCATCGCTCATTAATATTGCTTTTTGGGAATTTTCTATTGCGTTAATTCCAAAAATATTATTATATGATTTATCTATTTTTTTAATAGTCATATAAAACTGTGAGTGTTCGCCTCCCATAGCAATTATGTTTGAGTATTTATCTCTATTGTTTTCTAAACCAAAATCAGTATTTTGCAATTCTGCTACAAATGCAAATTCCCAGTTGTTTTCTAATCTATATAATGTTTGACGATAAAATGCGTTTTCTTCTGTTTCATCATTATTTCGTTCGGGTTTGCTTATTCCTACTTGAATTTGTTTTATAAAAATATCGTTATATTTTTTAATATCTTTTTCATTCGAAATTAGAATATCCGGATAATATTTTTTAGCATCATATTTTGGTAAAAAAGGTATTTTATCTGTTTTTGTTCCTGTATTAGATTTTCCTTGTTCGTATTCTAATTGCAGGTCTGCATGTTCGTTTCCAAAATAATAATGTTTATTGTTATTGGTCATAAACAGTGGAGAGATATTTTTTATATCACCAAATTTTATATTATCAAAAGATTTTTTTTTTGAATTAATAGAAAAACTATTTTCTCCAATTCGTATTTTTGCTTCTGTTTTATGTTTGTGTAGTGGCAATAATTTATGATATTTCAGTAGTTCAAACCTTAACATGCCAAGCAAAGTTGTTTGCTGTGGATAGTAATTAGACGAAACAAAATAATTTTGCTCTTCTCTATCATCTCCAAATGTAGTTTCTCCACCAAAGAAATAAGTTTCAACTGGTCGGAATTTTATTATATATTTACTCATTGTCTTTTCTGTTTATAAATTTAACCATTCGTAAACTACTATATATTATATTAATAGCCTCACTAATGTCTTCTTCTGTTTTATTAGGATATTCCTCAAAAGCTGCTACAATTAAGTTTCCCAAATTATAAAGAAAATTTTGATATGATTTTGTTTTATGAATTACTTCATTAAAATTATTTTTAATATAATTTTTCACTTTTTCATTGTCGTTTCCTATTTTAGTTATAATTTCCTTGTTGGCAAGAATTTTTTGAGGCAACGAATTTAAAAATTTATTATCAGAAATACGAGATTTTAATAAGTTCGTAAATTCTTTGTACGTTTTATTTTCTTCTGTTTTGTGAAAAATCGCATCAAAATATTGACCACTATGTTTTAACACTTTAAAGGCAATAGCATTTTTTTCCTTCTCTTCACCATTCAACTTAATTTTTAATTTTTTGGCTCTAAATTTCATTAAATCAAAAGCCTCTTCTAATGCTTCTTGCATCGGATATTTGTAATAAGATATGGAAAGCCCAAAGGATAATGATGCTGAAGGAAACTTGGTTTTAAATTTTGTATCTAAATTGTTGAGTAGTTCAAAAATATGAGTTGTTTTGTCTTCTATTATGTTACGAACAGGGGCAAAAAACAATAAATCATCGCCTCCTGCATAAATTGGTGCACCGCCGTATTTGTGAATAATTTCGGTAGCTTCTTTTGCAAAATCTAATAAATCTTTTGAAAATTTTTGCAGCCCCAAGTTTTTATCTGTAAAATAAATTTCTTTTATAGCTTCGCCAACTGCATCGCCATCAGCCTGTATTATTGCTATATATTTATGGCAGGTTTTAAATTCGTCTTTATATTTATTTTTCAAAGAGTCCAGAATTTTATCTTGATGCTTTTTATCTCCTTTATCAATGTCTTTTTCAAATAATTTGATAATATCTTCTTTTTGTAAAAATTCGCGCGCTGATATTTCAAAAAGACTTTCAAAACGCTTCTTTTTGTTTGGATCGTTTCCAAATGCATCTTTAAATAAAAATGAACCATTTATAAAATACAAAAAATTGTTTATATAATTGATATTTTCTAATTCTATAGAATTATAGTTTTCTTGTAGTTCTAATGTGTCGAGATATTCATTTAATTTAAAAATAGGATTTTCAGACTTTTCAATTTCTTTTTCAATAAAATAAAACCTGAAATAGTTTTTCATGTATTGTTCTATTCTATTAGGATTTTTACATATTTGTTCAAGTTTTTTCTTGTCTTTTTTGTCTTCTGTTGTTAGTTGTTTTTTTTGAAAAAGATTATTTAGTCTATTATCAAAATGTTTTTTTATTTTTGAATAAAAACTTTTTTCTACATTTTCTATAATTACAGTTAATTTTTCAAAATAATCTATTTCTGAATTTATTGGTATTTCTGCTATTAATCTATCCGGATATAAACCAGCTCCGTATATATAATCATTTTGATTAAGCAAGTCGGTTGCAGGTAAAATTATTTGAGTGTTTTCAAGTTTATTTACTTCTTTTAGTATTTCTCGCATAAGATACGAAAACATATAACTTGCCGCCCAAAGTTCACGAGTTTTACCAGCCGAAATTAATGTTTTTACAACTGGTCCTATGGTTAGTGCTATGTATTTTTTCATTTTAGCTATTTTTATTTTCTTTTATTAAATATTATGATAACCTACTGTTCTAAAGTAAGAATTTAGAAACATATCTAAATTAAAATTTTGATTATTAGGAGTATTTAGAGTACGACTAATTGTAATTGGTTTTCCAACTGTACTATTGTTTCTTTTATTCACTACTTCAAAAGAAAACTCTTCATCAAACATTTTTTTGTCTATTTGTTCTGCAAACGCATATATGCTTTTATTAAAAATTTTGAAAGTAACTGGTGATTTAAATCTTTCAATATTAGAACTTTTAACTTTTACTTGATATGTATAACGGTCATATGCTATGTATTCGTAATGTTCGGCAAGTCCGAGCATGGCACGTCCAAAACTATATTTTTCATTGCTGTTATCATGCCAAGATTTATCTCCATTTATGTCAATTGGGTCATTATCACTTTTCAATTCTGCTGGTAAAGTGCCGTTGTCTATTAAGTCTTTTAGTTGTTTTTTTATCCACCGTTTATCCCACCGTAGATTATTATCTTTCATATAATCAAAAACTCTGGATTTTTCATAACCTCTAAAATTCTTTCCACTTTTCAATCTACTCCAAGCAGGGTTTATTTCTCTATCGTAAAAATAAGTTGAGTTCTGAATATTGCTTTTCAAATTATTTTCGCTTTTAAATAATGCTCGTCCCTCATTTTTAATTAAACTAACAAAATTGTCTTCTTTTAAATCGTTTAAATAAAAACAGCCAAAACCTTTTGACTGGCGTTTGCCAAAATTGTGTAAAACAAAAAATAGATTTATATTTTTTTCTATTTCAGTTAATAAATCGGTAACAAAACAAGTAAATTCTATTTGTAAATCAGACGATAGTAACCATTTCTCTTCATGTGAAGGCATAACCTTTACAGTTCCTTTTTCTTGATTTGTGTCATTATTTACAATTCTCACTTTATAATCCAAACTCAGCTTATCTGCGTTGTTAAACCAATGTTTAAACTCTTTTTTTTGTTTATTATTCTCAGTAAGTTTTAGTTTATTAATCAAAAACTTATCAAGTTTTGGTTTTAGTTCGGTTGCACGCAAAGTTGCTCTGTGTTGTGCGTACTGAAAATGAATTAGCGGTGTATGTTGTTTTAGTTTAAATATTAGTTTATACATGATTTTATGTTGTTGTATATTAAAATTTATTCAAATTCTTCTATTATTTTGCTTATTATTTAATATAAATAGTTCGATAAGTAATTAACAATGAATAATGGACAATTAATAATTTTGCTTACGCCAGAATTACAGCAAGTTACAACTTTACAAAGTGTCGATTTTATACAATAATCTACTTATATTATTATAATAAATTAGTTAAGCACCCATACAAAAGTTTTTACCTATTTAATATAGAGCTTACTTTTTGAAATACCGTTTATTATA
>JAOZVK010000280.1 GCA_029938185.1 Bacteroidales bacterium
TGAATTCAAAAATTTCTTCTTTTGATTTTGTTTTTAAAACTTCTACTGTCATAATATGTTCATATTTTAATTAATTGTTACTATTTTCTGTTGTTTTACTTCGTTTTCAATTATTCTAATTTCTTCGTCTGTTAGTTTGTAAAGTTTGTAAACCATTTTATCAATTTCGTTATCTGTCCGGTTTATTTGGCTTTGCAATTCGTTTATTTTTTGTTTTGATGTATAAAAGTATTCTCTCCATTCGTTGTTTTCTGCTCCGAGATTTATTTTCACTTTTTTCTTACGAAGTTCTTTTTTAAATATTTCGTATTCAATATTTTGAAAATTTTGTAATTTTATGCTCAATTTTTCAATGCTTTTTTCTTCTTTCAGGGTTTTTAAAAAATTGTCCTTTTCAATTTGCAAATCTTTGTTTAATGAAAGTATAAAATCTACTTTCTCAATAAAAGGGTATTGGTCTCTTTCTGAAATTTCTTTTATTGGCAATAGTTTTAAATTTTTTATAGGTATTTTAGGAAATAACTTTTTTGAGGATTTAAATTTCGTGTTTAAAACAAATGAAAGTAATTTAGAATTTAACAATAAATTAATTACTTTAAGGTCTATATTACTTTTATTTCTGATATTATAAACATCACAAACATTATAAAATTTATTGTCATCGTAATGAGAAATAATTTTATTTCCTATTCTTCGCAGTAATATTTTAGGGTCTTCGTAAATTTCTTTGGTTTTATAAATAGATGAATTATTGTCATTAAATTTTACAAATTTATTTTCAAACGCAAGATTGTATCTTGTTATATTACCACCGCATATTAAAGGTTTATAGTTATCATCTACTTTATTGTCAAAAACATTTGAACTTGAAAATCCAAATTCAACTCCACGAGAAAAAGTAACAAATTCATCTAAGTTAGTGCTTTGTTTATATGTTTTTTCTGCTACATTGTATTGTTCTTGTGTTATGTAAAAATTAAACAGTTTGTCATCAAAATTGTTAAAAAAATCTATTTTAAATTTTTCTTTTTTATCAACAGAAAAGCCACATAAAACAGTATCATTTTTAATTTTGTTTTTCCCGAGTATCAATATAGCTGTATCGGCGGCAACACCTTTAAAAACGTTTGACCCTAAATCAATCAGCTCTATTACATTCAATTTATCAATAAAAAATTGTCTTACTTTTTTGTAGTGAACGTTTGTAAAAATTGAGCTTGGCACAATAAAACTTAAAAACCCAGTTTCTTTTAAAAGATGATTACTTAATTCAAAAAATATAGCAAAAGTCTCGGAAGAATATCCTGTATGATTATATTGCTCGGATAAAAATTTCTTAGTTTTATTACTAAGTTTTGCTCCATAGGGTGGATTACCTACAATTATATCAAATCCTCCGTTGTCTATAATTTTCTTAAATTCATTATTCCACTCAAATGCTTTTTTCTTTGCAATTTTTTGGTCATTTATTAATGAATTTCCGCACTTAATATTATCACTCAAATTTGAGAGTGCTCTGCCTTTTTGTGCGGTGCGTAACCAAAGAGAAAGTTTTGCAATTTCTACACTTTCTTCGTTTATATCAACTCCGTAAAGATTGTTTTCAAGTATTGATTTATCAGTATCGAACAAACCTATTGCATCTCCTGTTAAATCGGAAATTAAGTCATCAATTAACTTGTGTTCTGCCATTAAAAATTGCAATGCTTGGTTTAAAAACGCACCACTGCCACATGCAGGGTCAAGTATTTTCAGTGATTTTAACCATTTTTTGTAATTGTCTAATTTTTCGTAAAGTTGTTTTCCTTTTTTATTTAATCCTTTTTTTGTTTTAAAAGTTGTATCAAATTCAATTTCGTAAATGTTCATTTCTTTGCGTTTTTCTGTGCAAAGCGTGCCTATGGTATTTTCTATAATATATTGTGTAATGTATTTGGGGGTATAGAAAACGCCGTCTTTTTTTCGTTTTGATGTCTTGGGTTTTGAAATGCTATCTTTTTCGGATAGATTTTGTTCCATTTCTTCAATATCGTTCAAAGAATGCTCAAAAATATGTCCCAAAATATTAACGTCCACGTCTGTATTAAAATCATAAGCCGATAGTTTTAAGCTGTCAGCTTTTAATACTTTGTCTTCAATTTTTAGATTGTCGAGAAGTTTATCAGGGGCAAAAAGTCCGCCGTTGTATGCAGGAATATCATCAGTCGGAATTTGTCCTTTCCTGCCGATATTCATATAGCCAAAATATTGTAAATAAATTTCGTATAGAGGTTTATAGGCATCAAGTTTTTTAAGTTGTTCGTATCTGTCAATTATTCGTGAAATTGAATTTGCCGGTAAAAATCCGCAATCTTCGGCAAAAAATATAAAAAGTAATCTGTCTAATAATTTTTGTGATTTTTTAAAAAGTGTTAATTTGTCAATTTCAGTATTTTTCTCAACAAGATTTTCAAATATTTTGGTTTTGAAATTTGAATAATCTTTATAAAGTTGTTCGGATACGTTTTGTTCGTGAAATCGTGTTTCATCTTTTAGTTTTTGGGGTGTGTCTGTAAAAATACTGTCTTTTCGTAAAATCAAATATAATAATTCAAAATCTGATTTTTGTAGATTAAATAAATCAAACTCTTCATATTCGTTAGCATAATCTACATAAAATCGTAGTTTTTGAAAGTTTGAAGTTATCACATATTTACAGCCGGGCTGATGATTTTTATAGTTAAATGCTTGTTGTGTAATACTTGTTAAATCTTTTGTTTTTGTTGATTTTAACTCAATTACTGCAACTGCTTTCTCCTCTTTTATTATTGCACCGTCTGCTTTTTTACCGTCAGTTTGGTTTTTAAATTCTCTTACGAGGTTGAAATTATCATCAGGTTTTAGTGTATAGCCCAAAATTTCCACGAATAAATCTCTCAAAAACCCGTCTTGATATTCTTCTTCTTTGAGTTTTAGTATATTACTTATTTTTTTAGGACTGAAAATTTCTTTAAATTTATCGTAGGCGGTATTTAACCAAACTGTATTTAGTCCACGTAAATGTTTTTTTATTACTGATTTTTGAAATATCGGCATTTTTGTTTTTTTTGTAAAGATAAAAATTTTTAATTTTATCTCAAAATAGTTTTCATTTCTGTTGTTTATAGCGATGTTTACAGTTGCACACAACGAAAATGGGCTGGTGGCGGTGATTTTGTGGTGTTTTTTTTGAGTGCAAAGCACGAAAAAAAACGCCACAAAACCACTGACACCCAGCCCAATGATATGCCTACTGTTCTAATTTTGTGATGAAATATTTCATAGAGTTATTTTTATTTATTCCTGTCTCAATATCAAACTCCTTTATTATTTCTATCAGAAAATCTGTTTTGTTTTGAAATTTCCTTGGGATTAAATCAATAAATTGCTCTTTATCAATTAATTCTGTTTCTTTGAGTTCTCTTATTTTAAACTTCTTCAAATTAGAGGACGTTATACCAGCAAGATACCAACTTTCAATTTCTTCTTTTACTATACGTATTTTATCCGGTTCTAAAATATTTCCAAATTTCTCTACTTCTTTATTTTTTCTTTTGGTTACACAAAAAGAAGTATCTACTCTTGCATCAAAATCACAAACAAATAAATATTCAGAAGAGTTTTGTTTACTAAAAGCTTTGATATAGTCTTTCACAATTTTCTTTGTTAAACCTGCGTATTTAATAATTTTTACAAAATTATATTTATCAAGAGCTAATGGTTTAAATACATTATCAAAAAAACGTTCATCATCAGGACCTTCTACGAAGATATACAATTGTTTAAATTCTTTCATAAATTAGATTTCTAAAAGGTTTTGAATAAATAATTGGTCAATTCCTAATTCACTATTTAAGAAAGATTTTACTATTTCTTTTTCACTTGGTCTTGATATTAAAGCGAAGCCTTCGTCGTCTCTTGTAATTAAAAGTAAATCATCTATTTTCGAATGTTTTAATATTTCAGGGTTATGTGTCGTTATAATTACTTGCTTCTTTTCAGATGCTTCATAAAAAAGTTGCATCAATTTAGCAATTAATGATGGATGAACCCCTTGCTCAGGTTCTTCAAAAACAGTTAAGCTTTTATTTTCAAAAAATAAAGCTGTAATTATTGATGCTATTGATACTGTTCCATCTGATAATAAAGAGCTTGGAATGTAAGTGTTTGGGTTAAATTTTTCTTTAACTTTAAAAAGTAAAGATTTATTATATGATTTTTCAATATCCAACTCTTTGATAAAAGGTAATATATCAGTTAAATAATTAGAAAAACGTCTGGTTTGCTCCACATCATCTAAAATATTTTTTATAACAATAGCAAGGTTTTCTCCATTCTCTTCTAATTCTGCTTTTGCTGTTATTGATGCTGGTTTTTTTGAATTTTTCAAATCAAAATCATAAATTCCTATTTCATCTAAATTAAATATTGGTAATGGGAATTGCTCTAAAATTGTTTTTTGTGGCTGTTCATTTGCTTTTAAAAATTCAATAGGCATTGGAAAAATAGTTATATCACTGACATTTATATTATAAAATTTTCCATTTTCAAGTTTTAATTTTAGTTTTTTGTTTTTTGATAATGGCTGAGTTATTATTTTACCCTTTTTATTAATCAAGGAAAATCCATAATCGCCGATAAAATGTGTGCGATTAATAAATTCTTCTTTGTTAATTGAATTTAGTTTGCCTTTTGATTGATTTAGTTCCCTAAGTTCAATTGAAAATGCTAATGTCTCATTCACAATATCAAATTTATTATTTCCAATTGATGCTATTTCAATTGAATAATTTATTGATTTAAAATGAGAAAGTATAAATGAATTTTTTGAAGGTTTATCTATTATAGAAACTCTTCCTGAATAAAATTCAATAGAAATTTCTGTATTGAATTTATTTTCTAATTTGATATTTTGTAAATATTCAAGCCCACCTTGTAGAGATATTGCATTTTCTATTCCATATTTCTGAATATCTCGAAGAAATTTAATTGACTGGATAAAATTTGATTTGCCAGACGCATTTGCTCCTACTAAAATATTCATTTTATTTATATCAATATCTAATTCTTTAAAACTTTTGAAGTTTTTTAATTTTATATTATTGATTTGCATATTGTTGATTTTTAACTTATTAGTCGTTTTTTGTTATTTTATTTTAATGGTCAAATTTAATTCTTTTTATGAAATATGAAAATTTTAAATTAGGCATATCGGGTATGTGTTTGAGTAGTTTTATTTTGGCTTGTGTTGCGCCTGCGGCAAGCCGAAATAAAATTACTTCAAACACAATGATATGGCTATTCTTATTTATTTATTTATCCGAACTTTTAAATTGTATGAGAAATTTTTTCAGTCCGTCAAGAACTTCGTGAGATAAATTAAAAATATCACTTTTGGTTTGCATCACATACTCAAATGCTTTCATACTACACTTCCTTTCCGCCTGTGTCCTTTCTTTTTTAGGACAAGTATCAAATCTGATATAATTATCAATCCAAAATTTGTCAAAATCCTTATCTGAAATTTCAATTTCTTTTGTTTCTAAACAATCACGCCAACTATTTAAGCAATCAGCATAATTCGCATCCTTAATTGCAATTTTTCGTAAAACTGTTTCTAAATCGCCAGTTTCATCAATATTTGTAAAATAACAAAACAGTTCAACTGTTTCATCATCAATCTGAACAGCAACAGGTTGATTGACATCATTAATTTCTTCAAATGTATTTTCTCCGAACGCTTGTTTAATTGCGGTATTAATAAGTATCAATCTGTTATCAAGGCTATTTTTATCTATATCTAAAAGAATTCCGATTTTTTTTATTACTTTTTTTGGAATGTCCGTTTTAACGTCTTTTAATTTACGTATTAAGTTTGTAGGCTTTTGGGGATTTGGGTCAACACTGTTTAAAAACAAAAAATTATCGACATCTATTAAAATTTTCTCAACATTTGTATTTTCAATATTCAGAACTTCAATTAGAGCCTGAACAAATATTTTGTCATTTTTACTTTCAACTATTAATATATTCATTTTAGTCTCCTCTGAAATTTTTACTATTTAATATTTTATATTGAAGTGTCTCAATATCAATGATATTTGCAGAAATTTTTTCTGATTTATAATTTTTAAAAAACTCTATGTAATTTGATTTTTCTTCAAGATTATTTTGAATAGCAAATTCAACAAAGGCTTCTGTCATTTCTTTACTATGTGTTGTTGCAAAAACTTGAACATTATATTTGTCTGCAAGAGTAAACAATAATTTCCAAATATCTTTCTGTTTTGAAGTATGTAAACCATTTTCAATTTCATCAATTAAAACAACACCATTTTTTGTGCTTAAAATAGCCAAAACATACTCTAATAATCTTACAATACCGTCTCCCATGTAATATATTGGGATTTTTCTCCCAATGCCTATATCTACATGAACTATACTTTCCTGTTCACTAATTGCAAGAGGTGTGATTGATTTTATTCTGTTATCAATTATTTTTAATGCCTCTAATACTTCTTCTTCAAGACCTTCTCTATAAATTTCGCTAAATCTTAAAGCATCTTGTGCTGCACTTCTGACAGAAGGTGAAACAAAAATTGCTGGCTTAATCTTATTTTGCAGGATATTAATTTTCATTGAAATATTATTATTCACAAAATAAAGAAAAGTATCTTGCTTTATCTCTTTATCAATAACACTTTTAACATGCAGAGAATATTCCGAAATATTTTCCTGTTGTAAATTTCTATTATCAAATTTCGATATTTTCTCAGGGTCAATTGCAGAAATGGCATCACGTTCGATGCTTATTGTTACATTATGTTTTACACTATCTTTGTAATCAAATTGAAATTCAATAGGTTTTTCAATATTATAATTTTTGAAGACTGGCGACCATATTTCATGTGGTGTATTATTTTTTAATGAAATTGGTATTCCTCTCCATGATAAAGGTTTTAATATAACTTGGGGGTTTATTCTGTCGTAAAATGTAAAAATAGCTTCAAGAAAAGATGTTTTTCCAATATTATTCTCACCTCCTATTAAGTTAATATTTGATAATTCATTTATTTTTAAATCATCAAATCCTTTGTAGTTTTTAATTCTTAATTTTTTAATCATTTTATATTAATTTTGGTTATATTTAAGTTAGCCATATCGGTAACTTATTGCAAACGTGGTAGTTTGTGTGGTTTTTTTGAGCGAAGCGAAAAAAAAACCGCACAAGCTACCATGTTTTGCAATAAAATGTTATGCACTTTATTTATCTATCCGTTAGTTTTTTTGTGTAATTTGTCTATCTATCCAAAAAGAATGTCAAGTTAGATTATCAAATTTTCAAACGAAGTGCAGAAAAATTGATAATCTGACTTGATATTCTTACTGCATTAATAAATTGTCTGAAAAACCAACGAACTAATCATAAAGTGTATTACATTTTATAGTTACATTATCTATTTTTATTACGATTTTAACAACTGTAAAAATAAGTCTTTTTTTGAAATAAATCAA
>JAOZVK010000281.1 GCA_029938185.1 Bacteroidales bacterium
AAAAACAAATATAATAAAAATTGAACAAGCTGTACTTGATTTAAGGAACAGGTATCAAATAACTGCCCTATTTTGCGTCATTATTTTGTCATTTTACTACCTTAAAAAAAGTCTTAAATAGTTCACTATTTGCGACTTTTTGTAAGTTGTAAAATAACAAACTAATCTATCAAAACGGACATTTATTTAATACCTATTCCTAAACAATATTGAAAAAATAGAAAATGAGATGATTAAGTTGAATTGAGAATGGGAGTTTTACCCTAATCAGCTTCTTAGTTCTATTGATTTTCAGAACAATAAAAACATTAAAAAAAAATCATACAAGTACCCGAAACGTGGAATAAATATTTAACCGAAAAAAATATAAAAATAAATTACAACACGTTCGCCAATTAGTGCTTTTATAAAAGAAAAACCTTTTGAACTGTGCAATCAAAAGTCTGTAAGGACGACAACTATTGTTAAACCACGATGATAATCGTGTGGTATTAAAAGAACTTATTACATAAAGTCCCTCAAGGGACGAACTATTTTGCTCTATTCCCACAACTTATCGTTGTGGGTTTACAATAGTTCGACCTATCGGACTTTTGATTGCACAGGTTGCAAAGTTCTGCAAAGATTCACTTAACATTATGATTAAAACTACTCAAAAAACAAGACAGTTCAACATTAATGTGGGTAGCCCAATTTGTCGTAACTCAAAGTACCCTTTACTTTTTAGGCAATATAATAACTTTTCCTGCCGACATATTTGTAATATATCTTATAAGAGCTTGTCGAGTATCCTCAAACGAAACTTGATTTACTATTCTTGTATAAATTTCACCTTTAGCAATTTGGGTTTGTAATTGTATTGTTGCTTCAAGTATTTTTTGTTGATTGTTTTGTAAAAACCATTCTGTAAGTATAAAGCCACTTATTTTTTTTTGAAAGAAAATTAAATCTCTAGCACCAATATTATTGGCATTTTGTCCTGTTAGGGCACCATATATAATTAGTTCAGATTTTGCAGGCATTGCATTAAGTATTTTTCCGCTTAAATCGCCAGAAACTGCATCAAATGCCAATGATGCTTGAAGTGTATGTGCTAATTTGCTTAACTCATCTTCAAAATTTTCAGATTCAGAGTTTAATACATACTTTTCGCCTCTATTTTTAAGCATTTCAACAGTAGTATCTTTTCTAACGATGTTTATTACTATTATTCCTGCTTGTTTGGCAAATTCTTGAATCATTCCTGCAAGTTGGCTTCCTGCAGCATTTTGTACTATTGCCTTGGATTTGTTTTTTTGTGCTATCTCGAATAATGCAAATGCTGAATAAGGATTAACTAACATGCAAGCTGCTTGCTCTTTAGCTATTGCTGGATTAACTGGTATACACAAATTGACATTGGTTACTGCATACTCTGCCCATGAACCATCTAATTTTGAATCAGCATTAAAGCTTACACGTTTACCAATTAAATTTTTACCATGCTCATTTTCTGCATCAACAACAATTCCTGTACCTTCGAAACCAGGAACAATTGGCACTTCTTTTTTTATACCATATACACCTTGCATAAATGATAAGTCAGAAGGATTGCAAGTAGTTGCATCAACTTCAATTAACACTTGTGATTTGCTTGGTTTTGGAACTGGCTTTTCTACGAGTTTAAGACTTCTTATTGCTTTTACAAGATTTAGATTATAGTTTTCTAACAATAAAGCACGCATTGTACTTGGTATTTTATTTTTCATTTCTTTCTTTCTTTTTATTGATTAATATTTATTTAAGTAATTAACAATGAACAATGGATAATTAACAATTTTGCTTACGCTTGATAAACAGCATAATAAAAAAAACAAAAGTGTTGTTTTTATATATAGACCTACTTATCTAAGGTCTTCGACCTATTTAATGTTGCTTACGCAAGATATATAATAAACGGTATTTCAAAAAGTAAGCTCTATACTAAATAGGTAAAAACTTTTGTATGGGTGCTTATTAAGTATCTTACAAAAAATAAATAGGTCAAAGATTATATATCTAAAACTTCAAGTCCTTGTTCTAAGTATATATCAATTGGTATACTGTTGTTATGTAGTTTCAATAAATCATTTTCTAATATTGTTCCAATTTTGCCATAATTTTGTAACAATTCTTTAGCTTTTTGATAATCACCATCACCTTGTATTCTAATAATTAATTCTGATAACATATCAATTGCAAGTTTAATATTTGTTGTATTAATAAGATATTCTCCTTCATTATTTCTTATAAATGCTTTTTTTTCAATCATATAGTTAAAGCATATAAGACTTGCCATTCCGTCCTTACCAGTTACACCTAAACGAATAGAACGCAATGTACTTGCAAGAAATGTTATATAGTTTTCGGTCAAATCATTTTCAATTTCATTTATACTATGTAGTTTTTGAGCAAAAAACAATGCTAACACTTCGGCTTTAACTTCATTTAATATTTCTGAATTTTCTTTTAGGGCTTTCTTAACGCTCATATTTTTGTTTAATGTGTTTCTAATGCCCAAACCAACAGCCATTTCGTGAAGCATTATATTATTAAAAAAAGCATCGAAATTAATGTGTTTACGATATGATTTATCAATCAAAACATCTGCTATTGGAATTAAAATATTATCAAATTTGGCTTTAATTGCATTTTTAAACTGAGCTCTTCTACTACCTTTTTCGAGTTGTACTGTAGGATTGGTTGGATAATTAGTTGCTATTGTTACTCCACCTGCAATTCCTGCACCAGCGTAATATATAACATCATATACATTTATTTCTGAATTTAAACCTGGTTCTTCATGTCTGTATTCAACTGGAACAGGTAATGCTTTTTGTAGGTATCTTAGCATTTTTGTATATTTTTCAAGTTTTTGGCTCCACTCCTTGTCTTTAATAAGTAAAAATGCCATATGTTCGGCTTTATACCCAAATAGCTTATCATCATTAATTTCAATTGGTCCTACAATAAAGTCTAAAGTATTGTTTTTTACGCTCATCCATGCCATATCACTTTCTTTATAATTATCAGTAGTCAATGCTTCAGCTCTTAATTCTAAATAATATTTTAAACTATCGTCTTCGACTAAGTTTGCAGCTTGTTTCAATAAAATTGATGCCCTCATAACTAATTCACTAAAAGCTTTGTTGTATGGAATACTCTGTAAATTTCCTTTCTCGTTTCTTCGTATTATTGTAAATGGGCTTGTTTTTGTTTTATCTTCAAACTTTTCAAATTCATTTTTGCTCATATCTTTTGGATAAAAATTAGCTCCTAAAGGTTTTGGATCTAAACATTTTATAAAAGGTTCGTTATTACGAAGTCTATCCCAAGGACCAAAATTTATTTCAAATAATTTTTTGATAGCTTTATTCGAAAAATCCTTACAAAGGGTATCCTTATTTCCAAGTGTTTCGTACCAATAGATTTCATTAATTATTTTACATACATCTATTAGCATTGGAATTATTTGTTTTTCTTGTTCCGACAAATGATTCAAATTAACAGTTAGTTTTACATTAACATACTCATTTAATTTTTTTTGTATTTCTGTTAATGTATCTTTGTCATCTTCATTTAGTATTTTATCATTTTGGTCTGTATTACATGATATAACTAATAATGCTAATATAAAAAATGTAATAATTTTTTTCATTATATAATATTTTTAAATTATTTTTTTCAACAATTTTTAATAAAAGTAAAATTTTATATTACTTTATACACAAATATAGCAAATAATATAAATGAAAAAACTTTTTTTAATAATATTTATAAATTATTTATCAATAGTCTTATAATTATATTATGAAATAATGAATACTTTTTTATTTTAATTATTATAAATGGTAGATACATAATATATTATATACTTTGTATTGGTTTTATAATAAATTAGATTTTAAATAATATTATTACAAATTAAAATAGTAATTATTTGACATGTTTCATGGAAACTTTACACTTTGTAAATTGCTTTTTTTTAATTTTGTGATAAAACTATAATTATTATCAAGCTGTGCAAACAAAGTCCGTAAGGACGACATCTATTGTTAAACCACGATGATAATCGTGGCAAGTAGGTCATTGTATAAAATCGACACTTTGTAAAGTTGTAACTTGCTGTAATTCTGGCGTAAGCAAAATTGTTAATTGTCCATTATTCATTGTTAATTACTTATTAGAATATTAATAGAGTGCGTAAGCCACATTAAATAGGTCGAAAACCTTAAATGGTATGTGAATAATATCAAAATACTACATTTTAATTTTTTTTTTGTAAGTTTGCGTTATGCATTTTAGTTTCTTTGCCAAAAACAGAAAGTTTACAAACATGAGAAACATAAGGTATTCAATCTATTTAATCCTGTTAAATGCATACTATAAATCAAATACTTACTATAATAAAAATGAAAAAAATATTTGTGAACTTTGAGCCTATTTATAATTATAGTTTAGTATATAGTAAATTTAAAACATATGAAAAAAAGTATACTTTTAATTTTGTTTTTATTTTCTTTTTGTTTTTTAAATGCTCAAAAAGTAATTTTATTGCTCAATGGTAAAAAGCTTTATACAAAAGCCTTTAAATTTAGTGATGACAATAGTATTTTGGCATATAAAAACTCCAGAGGAAAAATAAAATCTGTAATTTCATCTGAAATATTTTCAATTGTTGATAGCAACAAAATTGAAAAAATAATTTATTTGCCCGATACAAATATTAATTTGTTTAGTGTTGAAGAAATGCGAACCTACGTACTGGGTAAGTATGATGCAAGAAACAACTATAATGCAAAAAAATATATGTATGGTGGAATTATTGTTGCTGGAAGCTCAGTTATTTGTGTGCCATTAATTGGTTTAAGCACAATATATGTTCCTTTGTTTCCATTGTCATATTATGGCTTTGTTGGCTTAAAAAAAATTAAAACCGAGAAGCTTAATATTAAAACTGAATACACTAATAATGAGTATTATATAACTGGTTATAAAGAGATAGTAAGGAAGAAACGAATGAATTATTCTCTTATTGGTACAGGTATTGGAATAACAGTTGGTATTGGTATTGCTGCTATAATTTTTAATGTAAAATAAAAGGCTCTAAGTGTAGGGAGTTAAAAGCTGAAAGTTAAAAGTTTGTTTCCTCTTTTTATTTGTAATATAAGTAGTTTTACAAAAGTTTTTCGGCATTTGTTTTAATAGACTTGTTACTTAATAGTACGACTGAATATGAATATGTTATAAATTGCAATCATTTTTTAACTCTCTGTGAATTGCGTATTTGTTTTTTTGAAAAATATATTTTAGAATACGACACTACACAAGAGTTAACGAAATTGTCAAAATTGTAATTGCTTGATTATCTGTCTTCTTATTAAGTAACAAGTCTAATAATAAATGTAAAAAAAAGTTATAAAAAATCAAAATATGAACTTTACATTCAATACAAAAGTACCGCAATTTAACAAATTGGGAATACACAAGTTCTTAACTTAATAGCATTGGGGAATAGGCTACATTTGATGAGAAAAATAACAAAATATTTTGATGATTATACTGACAACCACACCAACAATTTTGTAGGAACTATCTATAATCTCAATAAGGAATCGTTAAAAAATAACTTTCCTATTTATTTTTTGTAAGATACTTATTATGTGTAAACCAATTGGTAATTTATAATTCGTCATTTCCTAATATACTATTTTTACAATTTATTTAGCTCTCTTTTGCTCTTCAAGAAATTGCTTCTTTAAATTTTCGAATTCCACTTTTCCTATTAAATCAATTAATAACTCTTTGGCTAATTTAACTCTTTGATTAACAGATGTATTTTTGTCAAAATTAACATTCTTAAAAACTACATCATTTTTAATATTTACTTCACTGTCAAACTCATTTACTAATGTATGATTAGTATATGAGTTATCTGAGCTTATTTTTTTATGAGTTTTAAGAATATAGGTATTATTAACTTTAGATGATTTAGTTAGCTTAATTTTCATAATTTTCAATAATTATTATACTAAATTTATTAGGTTAATTTTGATAAGGTATTAGACCTATTTAATGTTGCTTATGCATTCTATTAATATGCAATTTAACAAAATATAAATGTCGAAAAACTTTTGTTAGACTACTTAGACTAATATTAAATATAATTTTTGCAAATATAATCTTTTAATTCAAATTAAAAAACCAATGGTAGTGAACAATAAGTGACTCAGATAAAAATCATCACTATATGTTATTTTAATATCATCTATTAAGAGTTTATTAATCTTATTTTGAATTAATATAAACTATGGTTTATTGTTGATTATCAGTAGTTTGTAGTGTGCTTTTTTTTCAATAGAATCTGGGTAAAAGAGGTAAAGTTGGATAAAAAAGTCCTTTACTAGTATAAATTATTGTTGTATATTATTAAAATACTTAAGCTACATTAAGGAGTTGCTCAAAAATAATTTAACATTTTACAAAATATATACAGATAATTGTTTACAAAATTTCAATAATACAATTTATCCAATATATTGATTTAAGATTTTAATTTATATCGTTTGCAATCAGTAATATACATCTTATATATGATATAATTAGGATAATAATATCAAATTTGTCATATTTACTCATATAAAATCGTAATTGTATCATTTTATCAAATAAATTTACTGTAATTAAGCATATTAATAAATATTCTTAAAACACAAAAATTATAGTTTTTAAACCTTATTTTTTTATTTTAAACCTTAATAGAAATTAGAATTTACGGAGATTATAAACCTTATTACCTTATTAAACTGGGAATAATAAGGTTAAAAAAGGCGTGGTAGTTTCATCTTTTCTATTAAGGTTTTAACAAAAAAATAAGGTTTTTAAGAATGCAATTTTATTTTTGAGCAACTCCTAAAATAGTATAAAATCTTAGATTTGAGGTTAAATTAATAAACAATATATACGGTGGGATGAATAAGCAGTTAATTTAATAAAATTATTTAAAATACCTATTTTTATATTACCAATAAACATTAAAAACCAAGCTTCCATACAAAATTTTAATTGTATGGAAAGCTTAATTTTTAGGCATAAGCTAAGTAAAAGGCTCAAAAAGCCAATTTCTATTATATGTTAATTAAGGTCTTCGACCTATTTAATGTGGCTTACGCATTCTTTTAACACTCTAACAATACGTAGTTTAATAAAATATCAATGTAAAAAAACTTTTGTCAAACTACTTAGTTATTATATTAAATAAACATTAAAATAGGTAACATTATTCTTATAATTCTTCGGAATCCTTAAATTGTTCTCTATGTTGCGGACAAAAACCACTTGGGTCGTTAGTCTTTTTTTGGCATTGAGTCCCATTTTTAGTAGTACCTTTACAAATACCAGCTGTTTCTTCTTCTGTTACTTCTTCAGTCTCTACTTCGGTTTCCTTTTCTTCTGTTACTTCTTCAGTCTCTACTTCGGTTTCC
>JAOZVK010000282.1 GCA_029938185.1 Bacteroidales bacterium
TTAAATGCTAAACATCTTATTTTTAGCATTATTTAAGTTCGTAAAGTAGAATTAAAACCTTAATAGAAAATAAATATGACCACGATTTCTTAAACTTTAAGTAATTAACAATGAACAATGGATAATTAACAATTTTGCTTACGCTTGATAAACAGCATAATAAAAAAAACAAAAGTGTTGTTTTTATATATCGACCTACTTATTACCTTATTTATAATAGTTTAAATAAGATAATAAGGTTAATAATGACGATTAAACTTTATTTCTACTAAGGTTAAAACAAAAAAAAATAAGGTTTTAAATCCAAAAAGTGTCAAGCGATAAATGAAAAATGCCTAATTTTGAAAACAAAAAATGAATAAGGCAATTCACAATTTATAATTAGCCAATTTGTACGCAGGTATTTTAAGCTTTAATAATTCAAAAAATGGGATAATATCGGAAATATTTGAGTGTTTTTTGAAGCCGTTAAAGGTTAAAATAACAAGTGCAAATGGTTAATTATTATTTGTGATTTGCCTAAAGCACATAATATTGCACTTAATGCAATCGGGGCAGGTGGAGTTATATAAGTACATATTCAATAGTGGCAACATAAAAAAATGGTACACAGAGGCATGATGAAATTGACAAAAATCACAGTAGTGTATTAAGACATAAATTGCTTAAGTTTATAAATGTAATAATTTAACAGGATTTACATGATTAACAGGATTTTAAACATGAAAATCCTGTTAATCCTGTCTAAATAATACTAAAGAAACTTACGTCTTGTTACAGTAGTTACAGTCCAGCAGGTCGTATCTGTTCAGCCTATCGGACTGAATGCACAATAAGCTTAATATCAAATAAATATAAATTATAAACATATGAAAAAAATATTAATTATTCTTTTTATTTCGATTATTGCATTTCATTGCAATAATTCAAGTTCCAATAATACAAATGAGGATACTCCATCGCAAAACTCAACTGAAGCTACATCAACAAGTCATAACGCAGAGCAAACAGTTATAGAGTTTATAAACGAATTAGGTAAGCAAAATTTTCAACAAGCTTATGAGCTAACAAAAAATCATAAATGGGGTACTTTTTCGAATTTTGGTTCTGAAAAGTCTTTTGGTGGAATTTCTGCAACTAAAATTTTAGAAACCAAACTTTCGGAAAGTAAGTCTGAAACCGCAACAGTTTTTGCCAACGTGGTTTATACCGATGCAATTAATGGAAGCAATCAGTTTCAACAAAATTTTTATCTTCAAAAATACGGTAACAATTGGCGAATAATAGACATGAAACTCATTAAAAAACATGAAAATGAACAAACTGTACTGGGGGTATATACTAACGAAACGGTGTATTTGATTGTTTATGCTTTTGATAATGGAGAAGATTTTAAAGGCGTTTTGCTGAATAGCAACAACGAATTTGTAGAAGTAGGCGTTTATGGTGTGAAAACAAAAAAAGGATATCGGCTTGAACCTGTGGATAACAAGGCTGGTGAAAATTCGCAACGATGTAGTGTAGGTTTAACTTTCAATGGAGATGAGGTAACATTAGATAATCAAGATAATTGCTTCAACTTAAATGGAACTCTTACAAAAACTAAGGATTTTGACACGCCAAAGGCAGGTGTTTATGGTGAATTAGAAATTAACAATGTATCAAGCTACAGCTTCAAATTTAAAGTATCTGTTAATGAAGGCTCGCTATCCTGCACGGGAGAAATTGGCGTAGATGAATACGCAATTGCCTATGGTATAAACGGTGTTTATGTTTTTTATGATTACGACTTTGAAGGAGAATCTGGATGTTTAATTTTGATTACCTGTAAAGACAAAACCGTAACTTTTTCAGAAATAGGAATGTGTTACTACCACGGAGCAAATTGTTCATTTAACGGAAAATATACTATGGAATAACTATAACAAAGTTTTTTACAAATATTGTTTGCGGAAATTTGTAATTAAGAATAAGATGCTGTCCATATTGGTTTTAGGCAATTCACAATTTCTAATTAGCCAATTTGCAAGCAGGTATTTTAAGCTTTAATAATTCAAAAAATGGGATAATATCGGGAATATTTGAGTGTTTTTTGAAGCCGTTAAAGGTTAAAATAACAAGTGCAAATGGTTAATTATTATTTGTGTTTTGTCTTACAAAAGTTTTTCTGTATTTATTTTTGTACAATTGGTTACATGATAGTAATTTATAAAAATGCGTAAGCAACATTAAATAGGTCGAAGACCTTATTAGAATATTAATAGAATGCGTAAGCAACATTAAACAGGTCGAAGACCTTAGTAAATTTTAAACATATGAATAAAAATATAATAATTAGTTTTATTTTTTTGCTAATAGTAGCTAATAATGTGTATTCGCAAAAAGAAGAAATAAAAAAAACAGATAAAAAAGACATTGTATATGTTTTGGATATTAAGGAACAAATAGGCCCTGCAATTTGGCGAAAAACAAAACAAGCTTTTAGCGAAGCTAACAAAATACATGCAAAGTGTATACTATTGCATATGAACACATATGGAGGTTTGGTAGATGCTGCCGACTCCTTGCGAACTGCAATTCTAAACAGTCCAATACCTGTATATGTGTTTATTGACAATAATGCAGCATCGGCTGGAGCACTTATAGCAATAGCTTGCGATAGTATATATATGCGTAGTGGAGCCAATATTGGAGCTGCAACAGTTGTAAACCAAAAAGGTGAGGCTGTGCCCGATAAGTATCAATCGTATATGCGCTCAACAATGCGTTCTACTGCCGAAGCTCATGGCAAACAGACAATTATAAAAGGTAAAGATACAACATATGTTTGGTACAGAGACCCCAAAATTGCTGAAGCTATGGTAGACCCACGAAAAAAAATAGTTGGAATTATTGACTCGGGCGAGGTTCTAACTTTTACCACTTCGGAGGCTATAAAATATAATTATTGCGAGGGAAAAGCCGAAACTATCGAAGAAGTTATTGAAATAATAGGCATAAAAAATTATGAGATAAAAAAATATAATCCAAGTTCTCTCGAAAAAATAATAGGCATTCTTGTAAATCCATATCTACAAAGTGTTTTGATAATGATTCTTGTAGGTGGAATTTATTTTGAACTGCAAACTCCAGGAGTTGGTTTTCCGCTGGCAGCATCGGTAATAGCAGCTGTTATATATTTTGCTCCATTGTATTTGGAGGGTGTTGCCGAATATTGGGAAATTGCGTTATTTGTTTTAGGCTTGATTTTATTGGCTATAGAAATATTTGCAATTTCGGGTTTTGGTATAGCTGGAGTATCAGGTATAATACTTATGGTGGCAGGCTTGGCATTTAGCATGGTCGGCAAAATAGATTTTAGCTTTAGCAATGGAGTCGCTTTTTCCTTAGAACCTTTGTTTAAATCTATTGTAATTGTAGTTATATCAATGTTTACATCAGTATTGGCATCAATATTTTTTGGCAAAGAGATATTAAGCTCTCATGCTTTTAGTTTTGTCTCGCTAAACAAATCACAAACAATTAATGATGGCTATTTAGGAGTTAAAACTATTGACAAAGAAATAATTGGAAAAGAAGGAATTGCAATAACCATATTAAGACCATCGGGTAAAATAGAAATAGACGATGAAATATATGATGCAAAAGCAGTAGTTTCTTATATTGAACGAGGAACAAAAGTAAAGGTTGTTGATTACAAATCGGGGCAGTTATATGTTGTTATATTGTGAAATTGTGTTAAAATTGTATTGGCGTAAGCAATATTAAAAGGCTCGAAGAGCCAAAATTATATTATTTTGAAAATAAAAAAGATATGGTCTAATATAATATTTTTTTTTCCATTTCAGTTATTATTTGTTCATTTCAAACGCAATCAAATATTATTACTATTTTGGGTAATTCTAATTGCAATTATAAACAATGATATAGCTGTAAGTTATGGAATTCCATTACTATTTCATGTTCCAGAATATCTTGGCAAAGTAAATTTTTGGTCATATTTTATTCTTGGAAATTTGATTGGTAGTTTTATTATAGCCTATAATATTTCGAGCTATATTGTTAATGCTTACCTTTTCCCGTTTATAATTACAACACCACACCCGTTTGCCAAATATACTCTCAATAATTTTATTATTCCACTAATATTTATTATTCTTTACATATATAAAAGTGCAGAAATACAGGCAAATAGTGAATTTTTAACTTCCAGACAAATATCTTATAATATTGCCGGTTTCTTGTCGGGTATCACTCTATTTATAGGTTTATCGTTCAGTTATTTTTTTTCAACAAACAAAGATATATTTAAGTTTATTGGCTTATCAAAAAAGAAATTTGATGAAAAAAAAATATCAAAACCTTTAAAAAAATTGCTTTATAAGGATATGAAATGGAAGATTGATAAATCGCCACAAGAAAACAAGGGTATGTGGAGAGTAAAAACATATTTAAACACACCGTTTACTATAAAACTTGCTCGTAACTTTGGACATTATAAGCAAGATATGGTTCAAAAAGTTTTACAACAAAATCATTATAATGGTGCTTTTTATTCCATATCAATAATTATTATATTAATTGTTTTAGGTTTTTTTAAAGAAAATCAATATTTCACAATTCCAGCAGCTGCAAGCATTACCATTATATTTACAATATTTATGCTAATGTTTAGTGCAATGCATTCAGTGTTAAAAGAGTGGTCATTTTCTTTTTTTATATTGGCAATATTATTAGTTAATTATTTTTCATCGTTATTTTTTTTTGATCATAGTAATTCTGCCTATGGTTTGAAATATAGCAAAGTTATAGAACAGAAAGAAATAGATAAAAAAATACAAAAAAATAATTATAATGATGATATAAAAAGTACTACAGAAATTTTGAATAAATGGAAAGAAAAGAATAGAATAGATAAAAAAAAATGGAAAAAACCTAAAATAGTTTTTATTTGTTCGAGTGGTGGAGGACTAAAAGCTTCAATATGGACATATTATTCTATTTCGGTTATTGATAGCTTATTGAAAGGCAAATTACTAAAACATACTTTCTTAATAACAGGAGCTTCGGGAGGAATGCTTGGGGCAGCATATTTGCGCGAGTTATATTTACAATATGTTAATAACGAAATTGATAGCTACTACAACGATTCATTATTAAATAATCTTTCTAAAGATTTATTAAATCCAATTGCTTTTAGTGCAGTTGTAAGCGACTGGTTTTGGCAAATTCAAAAATTTAAGTATAAAGGTGAGTATTATTATAAAGACAGAGCCTATTCTTTTGAAAAAAAGCTAAATAAGAATACACACAATATTTTAGATAAAAGAATTATTGATTATAAAAAAGCCGAATCGGAGGCTATAATTCCAATGCTGATATTAAGTCCAACTATAATAAACAATGGAGGGAAGCTTATTATTTCGCCTCAAAATGTATCATATCTTTGCTCAAAAAACAAATTTTATAGTAATAGAAACTATTATAATATTGAATTTAGAAAAAAATATAAAAATTATAATGCTGATAATTTGAGGTTTACAACTGCTATAAGAATGAACGCAAGCTTTCCGTATATATCGCCTATTATAAATCTACCAGGAGATTTAAAAGTAATGGATGCAGGATTGAATGATAATTTCGGACTTTCTACTGCTATAGAATTTGTTTATCATTTTAGAAATTGGATTGAAAAAAATACAGATGGAGTAATTTTTCTTCAAATATCTGAGAAAGCAGCATTATATAAACCTAAAGATAATTTATTTAATAAAATTTTTAATCCAGTTGAAAGTATTGTGAAAAATTATTTTAATTTTCAGCAAATCAACAATGAAAAACATCTTAAATATAATAGTTACTTAAAAAGTAAAATACATTATATAAATCTAAATTTGATGGGCGATGATAAAGAAATTGCTTTGAGTTGGCACTTAACAAAAAAAGAAAAAAAAGCTATAATTGAATCAATTAACTATAAGGAAAATAAAAAATCAATCGAAAAACTTATAAAACTTCTTTCAAATTAAGGTGTTTTTCGATTTGTGTAATCAAATATTGCTAAGCCTCAACGGTAAGTTCTCAATAGTTAGGAAATTACGAATTATAAATTACGAATTGGTTTACACCTAAATATAAGTATTTTACAAAAAGTGTTTTTATATTTAGGTAATTATTTGAATATAAGTGAAAAATAACTATTGAGAACTTACGGTTTTATCTTCAAAAAAACTGCACATCTTGGACTAACTTATTTTTTCATTTTCACTAATTTCTCAATTTTCTTCTTTACTTCTTGTATTAGTTGTTTTTCGCTTGGTAGATATAGTTCATATTTGCTTGCAATAATGGTTTTGTTGTTTTCGGGTAATGATACTTTTACCATAGTATCATTTTTATTTGCACACAATAATATGCCTATTGTTTGGTTTTCAAAAACCTGTCGTTCGTAGCGGTCGTAATAATTGACATACATTTGCAATTGTCCTATGTCCTGATGTGTTAGTTTTTGAGTTTTGATTTCCATAATTACAAAACTCTGTAAAAGCCGATTGTAGAACACCAAATCAACAAAAAAATCATCACCGTCTAAGTGTATGCGTTTTTGGCGAGCAACAAAGGTGAAACCGTTACCCAGTTCGAGCAGAAAATCCTGCAAATGTTCAATAATGGCAGTTTCGAGGTCTTTTTCGTAGTAAGTGGCTTGGCGTTTTAAACCTAAAAATTCCAATACCATTGGGTCTTTTATGATTTCCTGCGGTTGGCTGGGGTATTTTTCGTTTCGGGCTATTGACAGCACAGCCTCTATATTGTTGCTTTTTAGTAAACGTTCGTATAGCGAAGAATTTACCTGTCGTTCCAATTGCCGTGCCGACCAATTATTTTTTGATGCTTCGGCAATATAAAATTCACGTTTGTCTTCGTTGCCTATAGTTATAAGCTTCTTATAATGTGTCCAATGGAATTGTGTACGCAGTGCGGACACTATTGGGAATTTACGATAAAACTGCACATACCAATACAACTGCCGTCTTGAAAAACCACTACCAAATTGAGGCTGCAATTCTTTTGAAATTGATTGTATAAGAAATGTACCGTAAGCTGCACGGTCTTCGCCCTGCTGTTCTTCCTCAAATATTTTTCTGCCAATATTCCAATACATTAATACCCTTTCGGTATCAACCGAACGGATTGCTTTTGTCTGTGAATTGGCTATTATTTGCCGTATTTCTTGTATCAGCTCTTTTTTTATTTGCATTTTTTTCTGATAAGTAGGTCGATATATAAAAACAACACTTTTGTTTTTATTATTATGCTGTTTATCAAGCGTAAGCAAAATTGTTAATTATCCATTGTTCATTGTTAATTACTTATTAGAGTGCATAAGCCACATTAAATAGGTCGAAGACCTTAATAAACCATATTGAATGTATTAAATCACTAACTAAGGATTTGCTCAAAAATAATTTCACATTCTAATTAGGACGAATTGTATAGT
>JAOZVK010000283.1 GCA_029938185.1 Bacteroidales bacterium
TATTTTTACTTTTTGTATTTGTCTATTATTCAGCCATTTCTATTTTTGAGAAATATTTTTTTTTTACAAAAAGTGTTTTTATATTTAGGTAATTATTTGAATATAAGTGAAAAGTAACTATTGAGAAGTCCATTATCCAAATATAAATAAACCATAAAAAAAGCATCAAAAAGTAACTATTGAGAACTTACTCTGTTCCTTAATATTTTAATGTCAAAATAATCAAACTTCACCTTTTTTTTAATAAATACTAAATTCGCCTACATAAGTCATCATATAAAATCGACTCTTTGTTAAATTATAACATACAGTAATTCAGGCGGAAGCAAAATTGTCCATTATTAATTACTAAATACTATATCATTATTATTTGTATCAATAATTATTTCTTTTTCAGCATTAATAGTATTTGCTAATATTTGTTTAGATAGTTCGTTTAGTATATGTTTTTGAATGGCTCTTTTTACTGGTCTTCCTCCATATTGAGGATTAAATCCTTTTTTGCCAATCCAATGAATTGCTGCATCTGTAATTGAAATTTTAAAGTTTTTTTCTAACATCATTTTTCTTAAAATCTCAAACTGTAGTTTCACTATTTGTTTAATTTCATCGAAGGTTAATGGAGTAAACATAATAAGCTCGTCAATACGATTTAAAAATTCAGGTCTAATAGTTTTTTTAAGCAATTCGAATACCTCTATTTTAGAATTTTCAATTATTTCTTCTCTATTATTATCATTTATAAGTTCAAATTTTTCCTGAATTAAATGTGAGCCAATATTTGATGTCATTATAATAATAGTATTTTTGAAATTTACAAAACGTCCTTTATTATCGGTCAAATGCCCATTATCAAGAACTTGTAATAAAATATTGAATACATCAAGATGAGCTTTTTCTATTTCGTCAAGCAAAATTACCGAATATGGTTTTCTTCTGACAGCTTCAGTAAGTTGTCCGCCCTCATCGTAGCCAATATATCCTGGAGGTGCACCAATTAAACGAGAAACTGAATGACGTTCCTGATACTCCGACATATCAATTCGTGTCATCATATTTTCATCATCAAACATAAACTCAGCCAAAGCCAAAGCCAGTTCGGTTTTTCCAACTCCTGTTGTCCCAAAAAACACAAATGAACCAATAGGTTTTTTAGGGTCTTGCATTCCTGCTCTTGAGCGTCTCACTGCATTTGCAATAGCTTCGATAGCTTCGTTTTGACCAATAACTCTTTTGTGTAAGCTACCTTCTAAGTCAAGTAGTTTTTCTTTTTCGCTTTGCAACATTCGATTAACAGGAATACCTGTCCAAGTCGAAACAATTTCGGCAATATCCTCATAATCTACTTCTTCTTTTATAAGAGCTGTATTTGACTGTAAGTTTTTAAGTTCAGCCTTAAAATTTTCAATATTATTTTCAGCTTCTTTGATTTTACCATATCTAAGCTCGGCTACTTTTCCATAATCTCCTTGCCTTTCAGCTTGTTCAGCTTCAATCTTATAGCTTTCTATTGCTTGCTTGTTGCTTTGTATTTTTTCTATAATATTTTTTTCTGATTGCCATTTGGCTTTAAATTCGGTGAGAGTTTGTTGATAATCTGCAATATCTTTGTTTAAATCATTCAGTCTTTTTTTGTTTTTTTCACGTTTTATTGCTTCCCTTTCAATTTCCAATTGTTTGATTTTTCTTTGAATTTCGTCAATTTCTTGTGGAACCGAGTTCATTTCGAGGCGTAATTTAGCAGCCGATTCATCAATTAAATCAATAGCTTTGTCAGGCAAAAATCTATCGGTAATGTATCGTTGCGAAAGTTCAACAGCAGCAATAATTGCATCATCTTTTATTCTAACTTTATGATGATTTTCGTATCTTTCTTTCAATCCTCTTAGTATTGCAATAGCACTAAATATGTCTGGTTCATCAACATTAACAATTTGAAATCTACGCTCAAGAGCTTTATCTTTTTCAAAATATTTTTGATATTCGTTAAGTGTAGTAGCACCAACAGCACGTAAATCGCCTCTGGCAAGGGCAGGCTTTAGGATATTTGCTGCATCCATCGCACCTTCGCTTTTTCCTGCGCCTATTAATGTGTGAATTTCATCAATAAATAATATAATTTCACCATCAGCAGAAATAACTTCTCTCACAACACCTTTTAGCCGTTCTTCAAACTCTCCTTTATATTTGGCTCCAGCTATTAGAGCCCCCATATCTAAAGAAAAAACTTGTTTTGTTTTAAGGTTTTCAGGAACATCTCCATTTATAATTCTATTTGCCAATCCTTCGGCAATTGCAGTTTTTCCTACTCCTGGTTCACCTATTAATATAGGATTATTTTTTGTACGGCGTGATAAAATCTGGAGTATTCGACGTATCTCGTCATTTCGTCCAATTACAGGGTCTAATTTTCCTGTTCTTGCTCTTTCATTAAGATTTATTGCATATCTGTTAAGCGAGTCGTAGGTTTCCTCTGCTGTTTGACTATCCACTTTGTTTCCTTTTCTTAGCTCGGCAATTGCTTTTTTTAAATCGTTTTCGTTTATTCCAAAATCAAGCATCATTTGCTTTACAGTGTCTTCTGTTTTCAATACTCCAAGCATTAAATGTTCAATAGAAACATATTTATCACCCTCGCTTTTAGAAGTATTTATTGCATTTTGAAGAGCTTTATTTGTATTTGTTGCTAAATACTCTTCAGCTCCAGTAACTTTTGGGTATGATTTAATTATGCTATCAACAATTTTTATAAAATCGGATATTTTTATTCTAAGTTTATTAAAAATAAAGGGATGTATGTTATCATCGGTTACTAAAATTCCTTTCAACAAATGTCCTAGTTCAACAGCCTGATGTTTATGTAATTTTGCTATTTCAAATGATTTTGTAATAGCATCTTGCGATTTTATTGTAAATTGATTTAAATTCATATTGTTTTATTATTAAATTCAACTTTAAGTGAAAATGAAAAATAAGGCTACCCTTTTAAAGTTGGACAGAGTTGAATATTAATTTGTTATAATTTATATGTAAGAGCAAATCGGTCAGACCGCTTGAAGTGGTCTGACTGGTGTACTTTTGTCCAACTTTAAACGAGGTAGCCTAAAAAACATTTAATAATCAAGCCATTAGAAATTATATTTTATATTTTTTCGGATAATCAACACCGTTTTGTAAGGACTATCAAACTTTGCAAATTGTGACAAAAGTCCGTAATGACGACCTATTTTAGCCCCATGTGAAGCAAAGCGAAATGCGGGGAAAGCAAGAGTATAAATCATGACTACATAAAACCTATAAAGCATCCAAAGTCTTCTGTTTTTAACCTTCTATTAATTTCTTTTTTGTCAAAATATTTAGGATCAAATTCTTCACCTAACCATTCAATATACTCTTCGTATTCTTCATGTTTTGGATTTTTTATTATTTTCAATATATCCGAATATCCCCAAACACCACCACAATCCTCTGGTGGACAATTATTTTTTCCTGTCAAACAGCTTGGTTTTTTGGCTGTAACATTATCTTCTATCTTTTCCAAAATTATGTCATGGTGCCAACTATCACCAAAATCATATTCATATGTAATCCTGTCTTTTTCTTTTTTTAATAAATCGGATATTATTATTTTTGAATAATCAATATAGTTCATCTCTTCCCAAAAATCATCTTCTTCATTTTTTGGAGAATAAAATGTTCTGTTTTTTACAAATTGATGCAAATGAGAATCTGTCCAACCCATTGTTGTCTGAATAACCTTATGAAAATCTGGTAATAATAAGTCTGAAGATACCAATATTCGTCTCCATATTCTTGGTTTACTACCCATTAATGAAATTTGTATTCTATATGTCATTTTAGTTATATTGTATTATAGGGGACTCGAAAAAATAAAATACAATTCTTTGTCATTATTTTGCCATTTTACTACTTCAAAAAAAGGTCTTAAATAGTTTACTATTTGCGACTTTTTTTGAATTGTAAAATAACAAACTAATTTAATATATTTGCATTTTATTTATTCGAGTCCCCATATTTTAGTATTTCCCTTAAACTAAGAAAATAATTTTATTATTATTGCATTATCATTAATTTAAAAAACAAAAATACATATAAGAAATTTAATTTAAAAATGATACAACTACTGGCTTTTTAGTTTTTACTCATTACACTTTTATCTTATAAGAGTAACATTTCCCGAAAAAAAATAGTTTTCGCCATTTAGATATGTTCCTTCGACTTTCCAAATATAAACATCTATTTTCAATTTTACATCATTTTGTTTTCCATCCCATTTATCATCAGGCTTTGTTGAATGAAATAATAACTCTCCTGATCTACTATATATAGAAAGATTATAAATATTTATAGCTTGATATATAGGGTAAAAAAAGTCATTCAAACCATCATCGTTTGGTGTAAATGCAGTTGGGAATACTAATCTGGCTTCTTTAAATACAATAACTGCATTCTTTAGTTTTGCGGTATCAGTACATGAAGACTCAGTTTTTGCAATGAGTTTAATATCAAAAGTATCTACTTTTGTATATCTATGAATAGGGCTTATTTCTGTTGAAGTGCTATCATCATTAAAAATCCATAAATAAGAAACTGCTTCTTCCGAGTAATTAAAACAATGTATTGGTTGATTAGGTAGTACAAACTTGGGAGCTACATCAAACGATGCAATTGGTAATTTATTAACAGTAATTATAGTGCTAGTTGTATCACTTGTTGCGCAATCACCATTGGCTGTCAGTTTTACAGTATATTCTCCACTTTTATCAAAAATATACACTGGGTTTTTTTCTGTTGAACTTGCATTATCTCCAAATTGCCAAGTATATGTATTTGCATTTTCTGAATTATTTTTTAAATTTATGCTTACAGGAACACAAGCTTTAAGCTTATCGGGTGTAAATTTAGCTTTAACATCTTTTGGAGTTATTTCAACTTGTTTTTCTATGGTATCAGTACAATTTTCGTTTGCAGCTGATAGTTTTATTAAATAATTTCCACATGTTGAATATTCATGTAATAATGGATTTATTTCTTTTGAATTTGTCCCATCGCCAAAATCCCAATAATAATCGGTCAAACCGCTTGCACTTTTATTTGTAATATCAACATTAACATCAGGATATGTTAGTTTATTTGTAGATAATTCAAAATCAACTTTAGGTAATGGATATACTGATACATCGTATCTGAAAGTATCAATACATGCATTACTTGTAATTGCCTTTATCTCTATTGTATAACTTACAGTTTTGTCTGTTTCGTTTATAAAATAATGATAAATATTTTCGTTTTGATAAGATTTTTTACCATCGCCAAAATCCCATTCAAAAATAGTTCCACTCCCCGAACGTGTAAAATTAACTTTAAACGGTGAGCAACCAATATCTTTATCAACAGTAAACTTACCCGAAGGTTCCGGATTTTTAATTGTTATTGGTGCAGTTTGTTCTATACAATTATTTTCATCTTTAACTTTTACAATATAATTTGTACTTTCGCCAAGGTCTGTAAATACATTTTTAGATAGGTATGCCTCATCATTCAATGAATATAAATATGAGCCTGTTCCACCAGTTGTGCTTAATCTAATTTTACCCTCTTCGTCGTTGTGACATGGCATATCGGTTGTTATAATACTTGTTGATAATTTGTCTGGCTCAATAAATGTAAAAATATCTGCTTTTGCTATACAAGCTTTCGAATCTTTAGCATACAATGTATATGTGTTTGGACTTATGTTAGTAAAATCGCCACTATTAAAATATGTTTTCCCTGCATCAATCGAATATTCAATAGCTCCTGTTCCACCTGTTGCTCTAAAAGTAATAGTACCATTATCAAATTTATTGCATGTAATTTTTGTCATACTTTTTTCGGAAATGGATATCTTTGTAGGTTGAGTTAGAGTAACAACTTCGCTGGGAGTACTGCATCCGTTTGCATCTTTTACATAGGTAGCATATGTTCCCCTCGAAAGGTTTGTAAATTGCCCACCATTATCTACAAAACTTGACTGACCACTTGTTGAATATAATATAACACCTTTACCACCTGTTGCGTTTATAATAATTTTGCCAGTTTTGTCTCCGTTACATGTTTCAATATTTGTACTTGTTACACTATTTACTACAAGTACTGGAGGCTCAATAATTTCGTAATCACCTGGAGATGTCTCGCTATTATCAGCCATATCTTTAATAGTTACAGTGTATGTACCTTGTGGTAAATTTGAAAAGTAACCACTTACACTATATTCGCTCCCTGTAATTTTATAATTATATGTAGAAACACCATCTACTGTAATATCAATTTTTCCATCAGTTTTTCCAAAACATGAAATATCTGTTTTTACAACACTTGTGTTTATTGGTGAGTTATAAATATTGGGTATATTAAATTCTACAATAAAACTAGGTTTCGATTGACTGTTAGTTTTATTATAATTTAACATAAAACTAATAATCAATGATATACATAAAACTAATTTATAAAGATAATTCTTCATTTTCGATCAAAAATCAATACATAATTATTCCAAAAAAAGTTTTTCATAAAATTTTTATCCATAAAACAGAGAAGTTCTACAGATGTTTAAAAATTATTCAACAACCGTATTATAGACTATAAAATAATTATAAATGTTGCTTGCATGTATAAAACATAAACAATGTAGTAATTATTGTTTGTAAAAATATATTACTGAACTCAAAAATAAATATAAAGCATTTAAATTAATACTTTTATTATGAATATGATACAGGCAATATTTAATAACTGGACACTAATTGTTTTCTGGATAAGAATAACACCACAATTTATTGTAGTGTATAGAAAAAAAATTACTATTCTGTTCTGTCGTTGTAGGCGACAGGAGGGTGAGGAGTCATTGTTAAAAAAAGTTATTATATATTTTTCAAATAAAATTTCTGCAAGTATAAAAACGACTATTGTTATTTATCCACCAAATTTTATATTATGTTTTATAATACCAACCTGTTAAGTATTAGATAGTTGTTAGTTGTTGATTTATGTCGTTTTGTTCTCTGTTTTGTGGCACAAACCATATCAGAACTGTGCATTGTGTGTGGTAGGCTTTTTTTTTCATTGTTTCTAACTTTATTAATTCATGAATTAATAAAGGCTTTTAGCAATTGGCTATTAGCCTTTAGCTTAGAAAATTTGGTATGAAAAATTTAATTTTATAGATATTTCTATAAATCGTTATCTAACAGCCAAAAGCCTTTATGAATTATATAGGCTAATTTGTTAATTTATAGAAAAAACAAGTTTATAGCTTATCTATCTTTTCTTTTGATAATTGTGTTTTTTCTATGATTATATCAATAGGAACATTATTTTCTTTCAATGTTTTGGCTAATTCAATTATCAGTTTGTCTTTTTCTTTACTTACTTTAAGTTCTTTTTCTAATT